>JAKSPZ010000012.1 GCA_024404395.1 Clostridia bacterium
CTTTTATAAGCAGATCAAAGCGTTTTACCTCTGTAAGTCTGCCCGCGGCAACCACGGTCTTTTCTCGCTCCGCATTCAAATTTACTGTCGGATAATGCTCAAGGAAGTTTGGCATATACACAAGCCTTGTATGCCTGTTTCTGCCTTTCATCATCTCCGCCACTTCCTCTACGAGCTGAGGCGTGAGCAGAGCAAAAATATCAACATTCCCGTATCTGTTCTTAAAATCACGGACGAGCTTTTTATCAAATCTGTGGTCATGGTGAAGCTGAGCGATCTTCAAAACTTTTTTAGAGCCGTATCTTGAAAGCTCCACATTATCCTCATTGCGTGTCGTAAGGATAATTCCGTCGTTTATTGAGCGTATTGTGTTGATTACTGTGCGCTTTTTATTCAGCAGTATCATCACGCTGCGCCAGCTTTCAGAGAAGAACTTTCTGATATTAAGCTCCCTTGCCGCCTGCTTCGGGGACACGGGCGTACCCACGACGGGCACGGTGCCGCGACGGCGCTGCTTGCCTGCCGCCCGCGCGATGCGGTTCAGGCGCTCCTGCTTCTTGAGCCCGTCCTTCTCGTTGCCCTTGACCACACAGCGGGTCATGTTCAGCAGTTCAAAGTCCGAAACGCCCAGCTCGGTGAGTTTCTGCACGATCCACTCCGCCTTGTCGGCCTTGGGGACGCCCTGCCAGACGGTGAGATGAATGTTGGACTCATTGTCGGGCAGCGCCTCAATCAGTTCCGCGGAGACGCTCTCCCCCACCTCGACGATCTTGCCGGCATATCTTCCGCCCTGACCGTCCAGCAGACAGACCTCGTCTCCCGCCGTCAGGCGCAGGACCTTGCGGGCATGCTGGGCTTCTTCCTTCGGCAGCAGCGCGATCTCACCGACCGCGGCGCTGCCTTCCAGATAAAATGTATGCATCAGTGTTTCCTCGCGGCGAAGGCTGCCCATTCGCCCTTCACGGGATCGTTGAGGATCTCATAGTTTGCGTCCAGCAGCGCCTTGCGCACCGCTTCGCGCTTCTCGATCTGGATACCCGAGCAAATGAAGATGCCGTTATCGGCGATGCGGGCACGAACGGGCGCCGCAAGATTGATGATGACATCGGCGATGATGTTGGCGATGACCACATCGCCGCAGCTGTCAACGACCTCCAGCAGGTCGCCGCAGCGGGTCTCGATGACATCCTTGAAACCGTTGATCTCGGCGTTCTCACCGGCGACACGGGCTGCAACCGCGTCCAGATCCGTTGCCAGCACAGGCTTTGCACCCATGTGTGCCGCGACGATGGCGAGGATGCCCGAACCCGTACCGATGTCGATAACCGCCATGCCGGGCTTGACATACTTTTCCACCAGCGCCACGCACATCCCTGTGGTCTCGTGGGTGCCGGTACCGAAAGCCAGACCGGGATCGATCTCGATGACCTTATCGCCTTCCTGCAGTTCGCACTCGGTCCAGCCGGGCTTGACCACGATGTGCTCGCCCAGACGGATGGGATGGAAGACGGCCTTCCAGGTCTCCGCCCAGTCCTCATCCTCAAAGCCCTTGCGCAGGACGGTGAGCTTGCCGAAGGGCACCTCGGGCATCAGGGCGGGCAGCTGCTTCACTGCCTGCTCAATCTCGGAAATGCGATCCGCCAGCTTCTCATCCACGGTATAATAGCCCGTGACCTTCACGTCCTCGCCGATGCGCTCGGCGATGGCTTCGTCAATAATATCCCACTGACCCTCGGGACGCTGATTGGCGGACACATCGTTTCTGTCCTCGATCATCGTGCCCTCGCTGCCCGCCTGCATGAGCGCGTCGGAAACGATCTCCGCGCCTTCGGTGGTGGTCAGTACCGTAATCTCCATCCAGTCCATGGAAAACCCTCCATATACAAGCCGAGAGCGCCGGTATATACCGTCGCTCAGGGTCTGGTCTTATCAGGAAAAAGCGTCCTTCAGTCGATCGAAGAAGTTCTTTTTCTTTTCGTATTGATTGTTGGTGGTCATGCCGTCGAACTCGAGCAGCAGGCTCTTCTGTTTTTCGGTGAGCTTCTTGGGGATCTCCACGATCACCGTCACATACAGATCGCCCTTGCCGTTGCCGCGGATATGCGGGATACCTTCGCCGCGGATGCAGAAGACCTGCCCGGGCTGGGTACCTTCGGGAATGCGATACTTCACAGGCTTGTTCAGCGTGGGGACATCCACCTCCGCACCCAGTGCCGCCTGCGTGAAAGTGAGGGGCAGCTCGATGTAGAGATTGTCGTCTCTGCGCTTGAACAACTTGTGAGGCTTGACCGTGACGACGATCTGCAGATCGCCGGGCGGTCCTCCGTTCTCGCCCAGACCGCCCTGACCGCGGATGGTCATGATCTGACCGTTGTCGATGCCCGCGGGGACCTTGACGGAACGACGCTTGCTGACGCGGACCTTGCCGCGTCCCTTACACTTGGGGCAGTACTCCTTGATGACCTTACCCGCACCGCGACAGGCGGAACAGGTGCGCACGTTCTGCATGCGTCCGAAGGGGGTGTTGGTGATGACCCGCTCCTGACCGCTGCCGCCGCAGGTCTTACAGGTATCGACCTTGGAGCCGGGGGCTGCGCCGGTGCCGTGACAGGTGGTACACTCCTCATCGCGGATCAGATTGATCTCCTTCTCGCAGCCTGTCGCCGCCTCTTCAAAGGAGATGGTCAGATCGTAACGGAGATCGTCGCCCTGCATAGGCGCATTTCTGCGGTTGCCGCCCATGCCGCCGCCAAAGATCGTGGAGAAGATATCTTCAAATCCGCCGAAGCCCGCGCCGCCGAAATCGCTGTAGCCGCCGCCGAAGCCGGAAGCCTGAGGACCGTCGTGTCCAAAGCGGTCATACTGAGCGCGTTTCTCGGGGTTGGACAATACCTGATACGCCTCGTTGACCTCCTTGAAGCGCTCTTCCGCTTCCTTGTCGCCGGGGTTGAGGTCGGGGTGGTTCTTCTTGGCCGCCAGACGGTACGCCTTTTTGATCGCAGCGTCATCCGCCGACTTGTCGACGCCCAGGACCTCGTAATAATCTCGCTTCGCCATGTTTCAGCCTTCTTTTCGGTAAACCATCGGGACAAGCGCAACTACGCCTGTCCCTTTGGTGAAGTATATTAGTTGTTGGAATCGGTGAACTCGCTGTCCACGGTGCCGTCGTCATTGACGCCGGTGCCGGTGGGGCCGCCGGGCTGCTGACCGGCCTGCTGCTGGTAGATCTTGCCGAAGACATCGTAAGTTGCCTTGCTGAAGCTCTCCATTGCGGCCTTAATCTGCTCGACGTTGTTGCTCTCGCGGACCTTGCGGAAGTCGGCCAGCTCGTTCTCAAGCTTTGCCTTGTCGGCGGGATCCATCTTGTCGCCCAGATCCTTCATGGTCTTTTCGGTCTGGTAGATCAGGTTGTCGGCCTGGTTCAGGGTCTCGACCTCTTCCTTGCGCTTCTTATCCTCGGCGGCATACTGCTCGGCCTCGTTGACGGCCTTCTTGATCTCGTCCTCGGACATGTTGGAGGAAGCGGTGATGGCGATGGACTGCTCCTTGCCGGTGCCCAGATCCTTGGCGGAAACGTGCACGATGCCGTTGGCGTCGATGTCGAAGGTGACTTCGATCTGAGGCACGCCGCGGGGAGCGGGAGCGATGCCGGTCAGCTGGAAACGACCGAGGGTCTTGTTGTAGGGAGCCATCTGACGCTCGCCCTGCAGGACGTGGACGTCAACGCTGGTCTGACCGTCCGCAGCGGTGGAGAAGACCTGAGTCTGCTTGACGGGGATGGTGGTGTTGCGCTCGATGAGCTTGGTGAAGACGCCGCCCAGGGTCTCGATGCCCAGGGACAGGGGGGTGACGTCCAGCAGGACGATGTCCTTCACGTCGCCGCCCAGAACGCCGCCCTGGATGGCTGCGCCGACTGCGACGCACTCATCGGGGTTGACGCCCTTGAAGGGCTCTTTGCCGGTGATGCGCTGAACGGCTTCCTGAACTGCGGGGATACGGGTGGAACCGCCGACCAGGATGACCTTGTCGATCTCGGAAGCGGAAACGCCTGCATCGTTCATGGCCTGAGTCATGGGGCCGATGGTCTTCTCGACCAGATCGGCGGTGAGCTCATTGAACTTGGCGCGGGTAACGGTGACGTCCAGATGCTTGGGGCCGGTGGCGTCTGCGGTGATGAAGGGCAGGTTGACGTTGACGCTCATCAGACCGGACAGCTCGATCTTGGCCTTTTCGGCAGCTTCCTTCAGACGCTGCAGAGCCATGCGGTCGTTGCGGAGCTCGATGCCGTTCTCACGCTTGAACTCTTCGGCGATGTAGTCGATCAGGCGCTGGTCGAAGTCATCGCCGCCCAGACGGTTGTTACCGGCAGTTGCGAGAACCTCGAAGATGCCGTCGCCGACTTCCATGAGGGAGACATCGAAGGTGCCGCCGCCCAGGTCGTAGACCAGGATCTTGTGGGCGTCGCCCTTGTCCAGACCGTATGCCAGTGCGGCTGCGGTGGGCTCGTTGATGATGCGCTTGACATCCAGACCGGCGATGCGGCCGGCGTCCTTGGTGGCCTGACGCTGTGCGTCGGAGAAGTATGCGGGAACGGTGATGACCGCTTCGCTGACGGTCTCGCCCAGATAAGCCTCTGCGTCTGCCTTCAGCTTCTGCAGGATCATGGCGCTGATCTCGGGGGCGGTGTAGCCGTGGCCGTCCACGTTGACCTTATGGTCGGTGCCCATCTCACGCTTGATGGAGATGATGGTGCGGTCGGGGTTGGTGACGGCCTGACGCTTTGCGACCTGACCGACCAAACGCTCGCCGTTCTTGGCGAATGCGACGACAGAAGGGGTGGTGCGGGCGCCTTCGGCGTTGGCGATAACAGCGGGTTCGCCGCCTTCCATAACGGCGACGCAGGAATTGGTAGTACCGAGGTCGATACCGATAATCTTACTCATTTTTGTTTCCTCCTATAATCTCGAAGCTTTTTCGTTGTGGTTGTGATTGTTTTATGTGAACCCCTTGCGGGGGAAGCTGTTACTCTGCGGCGACCTTGACCATCGCGTAGCGGATGATCTTGTCCTTGACCTTGTAGCCCTTCTGGAAGACTTCAAGGATCTTGCCGGGCTCATCGCCCGTCTCACGCATGACGGCGTTGTGCTTCTCGGGATCAAATTCCTCGCCGAGGGCGGGGACTTCCGCGAAGCCGTACTTGGCAAGACCGTCCGTCAGCATCTTCAGGGTCATCTTGACGCCCTCCGCCAGCGGATCGTTCTCTTCGGCAGCTGCCAGGGCGCGCTCCAGATTGTCGATCACGGGCAGCAGCTCGGTGATGCAATCGCAGAGTCCGTCATTGTAGCCGTCGGTGCGGGTGGTCTGGTTGCGGCGCTTGAAGTTCTGGAAATCCGCCTGCGTGCGAAGGAAGGAATCCTTCCTCTGTGCGCATTCCGCCATGGCCTTGTCGCGCTCGGCGACTGCGGCCCCAAGGGCTTCCTGCCACTGTTCGATCGTCGCCTCTTCGACGACTTCCGTTTCGGCGGCTTCTTCCGCGACCGTCGCTTCCTGCTCGGGAGTGACAGGCGCCTGTTCCGTCTTGTTCTTCTTCATGAATCTGAGTCCTTTCATTGCATATCAGACAGGATCTCGCTCAGTGCGCGGGATACGTATTCGAGGATCGACATTACGCGGTTGTAGTCCATACGGATGGGACCGATGATGCCGATGGTGCCCATGGCATCGTCCGCCGCGCGATAGTTGGCGGTGACCACCGAACAGTCGTTCAGGGCGGGCACACCGTTTTCGGGACCGATGCGGATGGTCACGTCCATGCCGCCGTCCCGACGGACCAGCTCTCGCAGGACTTCCTTGGATTCCAGCACCGCGAAGTAGTTCTTCGCCTTGTTGACGTCGGAAAACTCGGGATAGTTCAGCAGGTTGGGACCGCCGCTGACAACGATGTCGGAAGCGTCGTCCTCTTCCTCCAGCTTCTTCTCGATGACGCTCAGTGCCTCACCCATCAGGCGGCGGTAGGTGCCGCTCTCCCGCAGGATCTCGGAGAAGGTCTGACGGACGGCGTCCAGCGGCTTGTCCGCGAGGCGGCGGGTCAGGGTCCTCGAGATGGCGTAGAGCTCGTCGGCATCGATGCCTTCGGGGATGCGCACCAGCGCGTCTTTGACGATGCTCAGGTTGGTGACGATGATCATCAGCGCCAGCTTGTCCGACACGGGCACCAGCTGCAGGTGGCGGATGCGCAGCGTGCTCAGCTGAGGCGCTACGATGACCGCGGTGTAGTGGGTGGTGTCCGCCAGCATGGTGGCGGCGTTGCGGATGATGGCTTCGATCTTGCGGGAACGTCCCGACAGGGTCTCGGACATGGTCTCGCGCTCGTCACTGGTGAGTCGGCGGCTGTCTTTCATCAGCTCGTCGACGTACAGTCGGTAAGCCTTGACGGAAGGAACACGACCTGCGGACGTGTGGGGCTGCGCAAGGTAGCCCAGCTCTTCCAGATCGCTCATCTCATTTCGGATGGTGGCGGGTGAATAACCGACGCCCGACTTTCTGGAAATGGTTCGGGAACCTACCGGAACGGCGGTGTTGATGTAGTCATCAATGATCGCCTGAAGGATCATGGTCTTTCTTTGGTCCAGCTGCACGGTTCTCCCTCCTCTCCGTCGTGTTAGCACTCATTTTGGTCGAGTGCTAACCGCTGTGGATAATCTATCACAGCCCTATGGCTTTGTCAATCACTAATTCTATTTTTAACAATTTCGTTACCGACTTGACGGGGTATGTTATAATAGGAAGAGAACAAACGGAGGTATCTGTACATGAAAAAAGCCCTTGCCCTCTTGCTTGCAATGCTGCTGGCATTCGCCCTGACCGCCTATGCGGAGAGCGATGCCGTTACCCTTACTTTCGCGGAAGGATTCGAGCTGTCCCTTCCCGCCGACTGGATGCGCTATCCCGTGGACGCCGCCGATGAAGCCGAGGGCATCCTCTACTGCTTCGGCACCGCCGACGCGGCATGCCTGATGTACGTCCGCCTGCAGCCCACCGCCATCGAGGACACCGAAGCGCTCCGCGAGGCCGTTGCCGCCGTGGACGGTCTGGTCCTGTCTTCCGACACCACCGCCGCCGCGGGCGATACCTTCATCGTCTACACCGACGAGAGCAACGATCTCAGCGGCAGCGTCATCCTGCTGGGTGAAGATCTGCTGACCTTCATCTTTACGCCCCTGTCCGACAGCGATCACATGCTGACCGCCGCCACCATCCTGCAGAGCTATGCGCAGATCGAAGCTGCGGCGTAAGTTTCGGCGATTCGTCAGCCGCTGCATGGTGACCTTCTGCCTGCTGGTCCTCATCGCGGGCGGTCTGTACCTTGCCAACCGCTACGTCAACCGAAACCGCGTACAGGCCCGCGAGCGGGAGATTGCAAGTCTCTACCCCGCCGCCACCGTTGAAGTCACCGTCTCGGTGACGAATACACCCGAAACGGTTCCGGTACTCACCGAAGAACCCACGGTCGAACCCACGACGTTTCCGACGGAGACACCTGCACCTACGGAAACCCCCGAGCCTACCGCCACCGTCGAGCCCACCGCCACCGTCGAGCCCACCGCCACACCTGAACCCACCGCGACGCCCGAGCCCATGCCCGTGGCGGAAGACGTGATGCGCCCCACCCCCGATCCCGACACGCTGGTCATCGCACTGGCCACCGCGCCGCCCGTACGGGACAGCTTTTCCGCGCTGCTGGATCTGAATCCCGACACCATCGGTTTCCTGCGCATCGGTTCCGCGCTGGAACTGCCCGTGGTCTGGCGGGAGAATGACAACGAGACTTATCTGGACACCGATTTCGACGGCAACCCCGCCCATCAGGGAACCCTGTTCCTGGACGGCTACAACCGCCTCTATCCCCCGGATGACTGTCTCATCATCTACGGACACAACATGAACGACGGCAGCATGTTCGGCAATCTCCATATGCTGCTGGATAAGAACACCTTCCATGCGTGCCCCATCATCCGCTTCGACACCATCTACGAGGATCGGGAATACGTGCCCTTCGCCGTATTCAACGCGTCCATGAAGGAGACCGCGCGGGACTATCTGAATATCCGCGTTTTCCTGCTGTACGATCCCGCATCCTATGATGACTTCGTGAAGGAGCTTCGGAAGCGCTCCGAGTTCTACGTAGGCGTGGATGTGAATTACGGTGACGAGATCCTGCTGCTGGTCACCTGCGATTACACCACTTCGGACGGTCGAATGGTGGTCGCCTGCCGTCGCGTGCGCGAGGGCGAGGACACGGCACCGCTCCTGGCCGCCGTAGCCATGGCATCATAAATAAAACACGAAGCCCCCGTCGGTGGCAAGTCCGACGGGGGCTTTGTGTTGCGAACAGGAGGAGGTTAATTTCTTTATCGGCGATGAAGCGGAAGGAACGCTCCGGGCCGGCACAGCCATTCGCAGTATATTCCGACTGCCAAAACAAAACCGTGTGCCATTTGCACACGGAACATGAACTATGCCGAGAGGTGTCCCCTCGCTCATACTGTATTTCATGGTTCCGGCAGAAATACGATTTGCTTCCATGTATCTGACCTATCCCCGTGACTGACGCCCGAGGCCTCCCAGTGACCGACTCGTGGGTTTCTGACCCTTTCCATGTTCCGCACCGAAGCGGTGAAACAAATCTCTATTCGGTTGTGCGATTATTATAGCATATCACTTTCTAAATGTAAACGATGCACTTTGTTATTTAACAATTTTGTCCCAAAGCACTCGAGGGATTCTCGCCGCGTCGATCGCCCGCTCGGGTCGACCGTTTTTTCCGTGCAATTCCCGTTCGTTACGTTCCTGTTAATTGTTAGCACTCGCTATTGACGAGTGCTAACAACAGTGCTATACTCATATCGAAGTCAAGGGAAGTGCTCAATCCCCGACTTCAAGGTCTCAACACGACAGCGGGACGCGGGAAACGCGCCCCTGACCTGAAGGAGGTATGAAGTATGTTGATGCCCATTATGCATGGTGAAAACCTGTTTGACGATTTCTTCCGCGAGTTCCCCTTCTTTGATGATCGCGACTTCAGACGTCCTGCCGGCAAGCCCATCGGCCCCCGCTCCATGGCCGGTCGCATGGTCCCCACCGATATCACCGAGAATGAAGACGGCTTCGAGATCGAAATGGAGCTGCCCGGCTTCGCCAAGGAAGAGATCGCGATCTCCCTTGAAGACGGCAACCTGATCATCTCCGCCGCTCACAATGAGGAAAACAAAGGCGAAGAGAAGAACTACATCCGCCGCGAACGCTTTGCCCGCACCTGCACCCGTGGTTTCTACGTCGGCAAGAGCGTTACCGTAGCGGACTTCACGGCCGAATTCAACAACGGCATTCTGAAGCTGAACGTGCCGAAGAAAGCCCCCGCCATCCCCGAGAAGAAATACATCGCCATCGAAGGCTGATGCCACCCAGAATAAAAGGAGCGGCTGCAATTATGCAGCCGCTCTTATTCGTCATTCTTCCTTAAGGAGCTCGGCAACGCGCATCATGACCTCTGCCATGACATCGATCGGAATCTTGGCATAGTCCGTCTTTTCCCAGACCTCCATGACATCCGCGCTGTCTACATAGCCGATATCTTCAAAGACCCATGCCGAGCCGGTCTGCTGACCGGGCGCGTACATGATGGAAAGGTAATCAGCGTCGTATCCGATGATTACTTCGACGAGATAACCATCGGTGATCGCAACGGAACAATCGTCAAAAGCAATGTCATCGAAGACGATCTCATCTTCGCACGCAAAGCTCACATCCATACACATAAAGACCGCCGCAAGAGCGCGCAGATAATCGTTCTCGCCGAGTTCGCTCGCCTCAGCTTCCAACCCATACATGAAGGTAGCGTCAAAATCCACGTAGCCCTCAAAGATGGACTCGGTCGCTGCCGCAGCCTCACCCAGTGCGGCCATGCTGAGCAGCATCGCCATTGCCAACAGTGCAGACAGGAATCTCTTAATCATCGGAAATACCCCTTTCAAAATGAAATACAAATACAGATTACCATCACGTTCAATCAATGTCAAGGGCAATCCGACGTTCTCGGATCGCCCTTGATGCATTTATTTCGATCAATACTCAACTTCGGTATAGAAATCTACCTGCTGTGCGCCTTCGCACATGGCGTTCAGCTGGGGAATGATGCGGGTGAAGTGCTCGGTGGCGTTGTGGAAATCGATGGCAGCCTGATCCTTCCAGCTCTCGATGAAGGTCAGGCAGCAGGGATCGGCGGTGCTGACGTTCAGGGCGTAGAAGACATTGCCCTCCTCTTCACGGGACTTTTCGACCAGTTCCTTGGCGGCTGCCTTGTAAGCTTCGACCATATCGGCCTTGACCTGTGCTTTTGCAACGATCTTGATCATTTCGGTAATTCCTTTCTCTCGGGCATTGATAGCCTTACTTTGTGATATTATACCCGTTTCATCGACAGGACGCAAGTCCGACGGCTTTTGACGCAACAAAAAATCCGAACGCTTCTCACGGGAAGAAGGTTCGGATCCTGGTGCCGAAGGTGGGACTCGAACCCACACGGTATCGCTACCAACGGATTTTGAGTCCGTCACGTCTGCCATTCCATCACTTCGGCTTACCTGATAATTCTATCATACATACAAGAAAAAATCAAGTCTGGATTTCAAAGAAATTTAAGGAGAAAGAAAATGAAGAAGGATTTTTTGCGTACTGGGAGACAGTGGATCGATTTTAAGGAAAGTCATTGGAATGCAATCTTGAAAGCATTTGAAATTGTAACACAGAATCCGACACTTGTCTCGTTGTTTGAAAATGACGTGGCACGTACCGATGGCGAACTTACAATGCCCCTAAAGGAAATGAAGGAAAGCTACGGTGCGGTCATGGCAATTTATCCAACGCTTCCGCTGCTGGCGCATGTTCCGGAACTGGTTGAACGCTATCAGGAAAAAGGAATTCCTGAGGAGATACTAAGGGATACACTATCTGATATTCCGCTGTGGATCGAGAATGCCGAACGAAGAACCGGTGAGATCGCGTTGCTTGAGTATGGCTGGCTGTCAAGGTATGTTCGAATGGAGCTTTTTCGACGCGGACGATTGGAATTTGCTATATCCGAAAACGGGCTGGAAGACTTTGCCGTGAAG
>JAKSPZ010000120.1 GCA_024404395.1 Clostridia bacterium
CGGTCCACACACTAAGCCTCTGCGGAAAGCGATGCTCGACAGTGCGCTGGGGTCAGCGCGCCCGACACTGGCTTCGCACACGCCCTTTGTAGGGCGGGCTGACTCAGCACGCCGCTTTACCTGTTTTGTATTCATGAAAACCGCCCGGCTGTCGGCCGGGCGGTTTTCTTAGTTATTATAAATGAAATTGTACAGCAGGCTTCTGTTCTTGTCGAAATCGCAGATGATGGACCAGACTTTGCCGTGCATGCCGTCGTCGTAGGTGCCGTCCACGGGGATGCGGTACTGTTCGACCTCGTCCATATCCATGTTCAGACCCACATAGGCGAGGGTCATCAGCTCGGTCATGTCCAGATTGGTCTCGACATAGGGCAGGAGATTGGTGATCACGGAGACGATGGTGATGGCGTTGTTCTCCTTCAGCTTGCGGGCGATCTCGGTGAGCACGTAGCGCTGGCGCTCGGTGCGGCGATAATCGGTGTCGATCTTGCGGATGCGGGAGTAGGCCACCGCCTGATTGCCGTTGACGTGAACGAAGCCGGACTCGCCCAGCTTCTCCATGCCGGACAGGGGCGAGAGATCGAACAGACCCTTATTCAGCGCCTTGCGCTCCTTCTCGGTGATCTCCAGATCCAGACCGCCCAGACGGTCGATGACCTCCGCCAGACCCGTGATGTTGATGAGCACGTAATCGCTGATGTTCATGCCGAAGCACTCGTTGATGGTGCGCATGGTCAATTCAGGTCCGCCGTAGACGCTGGCGGCATTGATCTTGGTGTGGCCGTGACCCGAGATGGGCACCCAGGTGTCGCGCATGATGGAGGTCATCTTGGCGCGTCCCGTGGCGGGATTGACGGACAGGATGATCATGCTGTCGGTGCGGCCGTGGGTGGCTTCCTGATAGCGGTTGTCGGTGCCCAGCAGCAGGATGTTCCACCACTCGTTGGGCAGGTTCTCGGTGACCGCGTAGTCCTCAACGCTGATGAAATCCTCATCGATCAGGTCGTTGAGCAGGATATCCTCGGTGGTCTCTTCCTCATCGGGACCGTCCTCTGCATAGACGGGCATGACGAAAACAAGAGCGAGGATCAGAAACAAAGCCGCAAACCGCTTGAACATGAACAGGCGCCTCCAATAATCGTAAATCGCAAGGGGTATTATAATGTTTAGACGTAAAGAGCGGATGAATTGGTTGCAGGTTTAACAGAATTGACAAATCAAAGTCCACGTGATAAACTTTGCATATGTGTGACACGGAGATCCGCGCGGCGATCGCGGAAAAACACCCCTTCCTCGGGCCCGCCATGCTGCGGCTGCCCATCGAGAAGGGCGAAAATAACATGACTGACGGCCGCGTCGCCCGTCTGAAGGACGGAGGCAACGCGGCTTATATTCATATGCTCTGTCACTGCCTGCTGGGGCACGTGTGGATGCGGGACGTCGACCACGACGCCGCCGACATTCAGGCCGCCCTGCTGGGCGTGTCCCTCGCCCCCGAACAATTCGCTTTCAGCAAGGACAACCGCTTTCTCGCCGTGCGGGAACGGCTCTCCGACGCCTACGATCTTCATGAGATCGCCCGCCGCATGTCGGTGGACGACTATCTTTTCGGCATGCGCGAGACCTGCAAAATGCTGTTTGCGCTGGACGACCATCGTCTCTGGCGACAGGCCGCGGAGACCGAGCGGCTGAACGTGCTCACGGGCAGCGGCGTCGCCGCGGGATGGAAACGTCAGCTGCAGGGCATGGAGGGCATCGGTACCGCCCCCGGCGGCAAGGTCTTCCACTACGGACACCTGCCCGACACGCCCCGCCGCGATTACGCCGCCATCCTCCGCCGATACGCCGAGGTGCGGGAAGAGGCGGGCGAAGATCCCGACAGCTTCCAGCCGGGGCTGTATCACTACGGGCTGAGCCTCTACGGCAACACGCCCATCGTGGAGCCCTTCGAGACCCGAGAGGCGCGGCGGCTCAATTCCATCGCCATCGTCATCGACACCTCGGGCTCCTGCTCCCGCAGCCTCACCGCCCACTTTCTCGCCGAGACCCGCGCCGTCGTCATGGAGAAGGGGCTGTTCTTCAGACGGTTCCGACTGCGGATCATCCAGTGCGACGCCAAGGTGCGCCGCGACGACCTCATCGATTCCGAAGCCGCCTTCCGACGCTACATCGACGGTCTGGCGGTGCTGGGCGGCGGCGGCACCGATTTCCGCCCCGCTTTCGACCATATCACCCGCCTGACGGAGAGCGGCGACCTCCCCCACCTTCGGGGCGCCGTGTTCTTCACCGACGGCAAGGGCATCTATCCCAACCGACCGCCCCGCTATGACACCACCTTCGTGTTCATGGGACGGGAGGCCGACACCATCGACACACCCCCGTGGATCCGTCGGGTCCTGTGGCAGGAGGCAAACGCATGAACATACAACAGGCCATGGCGGAGATCCGCCGCGCCGTCCGTCTGTACAACGAGACGGACGACTTCGGGCGCCCTGTTCTGCCCGTCACCGCCCAGCGTCCCATCTATCTGGAGGGACCGCCCGGCGTGGGCAAGACCGCCATACTGAAGCAGATCGCCGACGAGGCGGATCTGGGACTGGTGAGCTACACCATGACCCACCACACCCGCCAGACCGCGCTGGGTCTGCCCCGCATCGAGCAGCGGGTCCTGATGGGCGAGACCTACGAAGTCACCGAGTACACGCTGTCCGAGATCGTGGCGGAGGTGCTGAAGGCCGCCGAGGTCCGCGAGAAGGGCATCCTCTTCCTGGATGAGATCAACTGCGTGGCCGAATCCCTGCGTCCCGCCATGCTGGCGCTGCTGCAGGAGAAGCGGTTCGGCAACCACAGTCTGCCCAAGGGCTGGATCATCGTGACGGCGGGCAATCCCGAGATGTACAATCGCGGCGCCCGCAGCTTCGACGCGGTGACGCTGGACCGCGTGCGCAAGCTGGTCATCGAGCCCGACATCGCCGCCTTCTTCCGCTTTGCCGAGGATCATCCCCTTCATCCCGCCGTGTCCGCCTATCTGAAGCTTCGCCCCGAAGATTTCTTCGTCACCGACGGCGACGCGGTCATCACCGCCCGCAGCTGGACCGACCTGAGCGACATGATGCTGAGCATGGATCGGAGCGGCTACACCATGGAAGACGTGATGTTCGGCGAGTACCTGCAGATCGCATCGGTTGCGGAGCGTTTCAACCTGTTCTACAGGCTGACACAGCGCACTGACGAGGATGGCAATGCCGCGCTGGAGACCGCACCGGCGGAGACCCAGCTCTATGCCGCGCAGCTGGCGCAGTCCCATTTTGCCCATCACCAAAGGATCGCAAAGCAGCTGGCTCGGCAGACGGAAAAGCTCAGGCTCTTCCGCGACAACATCCCCGAATCCGACCGCGCCGCACGCCTGAAGGATCGGGAGAACGCCCTCGGGACCCGCATCAGGCTTGACATCATCAGCCACGAGGAGGCGGGACAGGAGCAGCAGATCCTGCGTCTGCTGCGCCGCGCCGTACTGGGCGGCGAATCTATTGATAATATCATCGCCGACCTCGAAAGCAAAGCGCAGGATGCAAAGGCGGAGGCGTCCGATGCCGAAAATCATTTCCAAGCCGTCCTCGACCATATCACCGACCCTGCCGTAAAGCTCATTTTCAGGAGAGAATCATGACCAAAGACCAATTCAAAGCGCTGACCGACAGCGGTATCGTCCTCCTCGACGGCGGCACGGGCTCCGTGCTCCGCAGCAAGGGCATGCCTGTGGGCGTGTCCACGGAGCTGTGGATCTCGGAGCATCCCGCCATCGTCACCGACCTGCAGCGCGCCTATGTGGACGCGGGCAGCCGCATCGTCCTCGCCCCCACCTTCTCCGCCAACCGCATCTCATTGGCGATGCACGATATCGCGGATCGTCTGGAGGAGATCAATCGCAAGAACGTCGCCATCACCCGTGCGGCGGTGGACGGTCGCGCCTATGTAGCGGCGGACCTTGCCACCACGGGCAAGCGTCTGGACGCCGAGGACGGTCTGAGCTACGATGAGATGCTGGACGTCTATCGCGAGCAGGTGAAGATCCTTGTGGATGAGGGTGTCGATCTGTTCATGGCGGAGACCATGCTCAGCGTGGATGAGACCGCCGTGGTGCTGGATGCGGTGCAGTCGGTGTGCGATCTGCCCGTGATGTGCTCCCTCACCCTTCAGGCCGACGGCTCCGCCCTCTTTGGCGGCAGCGGCGTGGAGGCGGTGGAGACGCTGCAGGAGATGGGCGCCGCCGCCGTGGGTCTGAACTGCTCCGTGGGTCCCGATCAGCTGGAGAGCGTTATCGCCGCCATGAAGGGGGTGGCGAAGGTGCACATCCTCGCCAAGCCCAACGCGGGTATGCCCACCCTCGACACGCTCGCTAGCGCCCACAACTCCATGGACGCCCAGACCTTCGCCGGTCACATGAAGACCCTCGTCAACGCCGGCGCCACCATCATCGGCGGCTGCTGCGGCACCACGCCGGAGTACATCCGAGCGCTGAGGGATAAGGTGATGTGAGGAGCGGCGAGGTTACTTGTTACAAAAGCCAAGGTATGGCATAGTCCGTACCTTGGCTTTCTTTTGGATAAGTGCTCGAATCAATCCCTCAGTCGACTTCGCTGACAGCTCCCCTCGGAGGGAGGAGCGGAGCG
>JAKSPZ010000121.1 GCA_024404395.1 Clostridia bacterium
GGAATAGACCGCCATCTTGGTGCGGTAGCCGGCTTCGCGGACAACGTTCTTGATCAGAACGACGCCATTGACGATCTCGGGCACTTCCAGCTCGAACAGGCGCTTGACCAGACCGGAATGGGTTCTGGAAACGCGGATCTGGGGACCCTTGGTCGCACGGGTGACCTCAAGGACATAGACCTTGATGCGATCGTCGGGATTGAGTTCCTCGGTGGGCATCTGCTGGGTGGCATCCAGAACGCCTTCGGAGCGACCGAGCTCAACAAAGACCTGCTTGCCTTCCACGCGCTGAACGATAGCGGTGAGGATCTCGTTCTCTTTCTGGCTGTACTCGTCGTAGATCACGCCGCGCTCAGCTTCACGGAGATGCTGAACAACGACCTGCTTTGCGGTCTGAGCAGCGATGCGGCCGAAATTCTTCGGTGCAACGCTGATCTCAACGAGATCGCCCAGTTCGTACTGGGGACGAATGGCGCGTGCCTCTTCGAGCGTCATTTCGCAAAGACTGTCGGTAACTTCCTCAACGACTTTTTTGCAGGAAAGCAGCTCAACAACGCCGGCAGCGGGATCGATAGTCGCACGGACGTTGGCAGTCTTGCCGTAATTGCGCTTGAAAGCGGTGATCAAAGCCGCTTCGATGGCGGCGCACAGACGGTTCTTATCGATACGACGCTCTTTGCTCAGCGCATCCAGTGCGTCAAACAACTCGCGTGCGTCAATGCCGATATTCGCCATAGTATTTCCTCCTGTTAATCACTTCGCAGGTTCATCGTCCTGCAGGTCGGATTCATCAAAATCGATAACCGGTCGAACGATCGCAACGTCCTTGCGGTTGAATGCCTTTTCTTCGGTCTCGCTGATGCGGATCACGATCATATCATCGCGCAGTCCCACCAGATCACCCGTAAAGACCTTTGCACCGTCAACCGGCTTGTAGGTCTTCAGTTCGACCATCAAGCCTTCGGCTTTTTCGAAATCTCTCGGTGTCTTCAGAGGACGGTCAGCGCCCGGCGAGGAGACTTCCATGTAGTCATAAGCCACATTTTCCACCAGCGGCAGAATGCGGCGATGAAACGTTTCGCACTCATTCAGCGAAATTCCGTCAGGCCGATCGATAAAAAAGCGCAGAAAATGGCCGGTCGGTTCTTTGACCAGCTCAACATCTACGAATTCCAGCTGCAATTCGTCTGCAATTTTCTGAGCGATTTTTGCGGCTTCCTTGACTGTCATTGACTGCCTCGGCAAGCACACCCCTCCAAATCGATAAAACTCTTAAAAAACACCGCCGAAAATCGGCGGTTGTCTTTCTTACATATCTTACTGCGTAAGTATACCACAATTCCTATCATAATACAACTGAATAATAGGAAATAAACGAAAAATTGACATCTACAGCGTCAGAATTCGTCGTCCGTAACCTCGATGCGCTCGATCATCGCGCCCAGGCTGCGAAGCTTGCCGTCGAAATTCTCATAGCCGCGGAGAATGTAGCCGATACCGTCGATATCCGTGGTACCGTCCGCCATAAGCGCCGCGATGACCATAGCTGCGCCGGCACGCAGGTCCGTTGCGCTGACCCTTGCGCCATACAGCTTTTCAACGCCGTTGATGATCGCAGTCTTTGCCTCGACCACGTTCACGTCCGCGCCCATCTTGCGAAGCTCATCCAGGAAACGGAAGCGGGCTTCGAAGATCGTCTCATTGACCATGCTCGTTCCGCGGGCGACCGTGAGCAACGCCGTCAGCGGCTGCTGCAGATCGGTCGGGAAACCGGGATAAGCCTGAGTCTTGACGTTGACCGCACGGAACACACCGTTGGAACGGACATGGATGCAGTCGTCCTCGGTAGTAACATTGACGCCCATCTCAAGCAGCTTTGCGGAAAGCGCTTCCATATGGGTGGGAATTGCGCCGTTGATGATGACATCGCCGCCCGTAGCTGCCGCGGCGATCATCAGCGTACCGGTCTCGATCTGATCGGGAACGACCGTGTAGTTGGTGCCGTGGAGCGGACGTCCGCCGCGAATGCGGATCACGTCCGTGCCCGCGCCCTTGACGGACGCACCCATGCTGGACAGGAAGTTGGCAAGGTCAACGATATGAGGCTCTTTCGCCGCATTGTGGATGTTGGTGGAACCGCCCGCGGACACAGCCGTCAGCATGCTGTTGACCGTCGCGCCGACAGAGGGCATATCCAGGAAGATATCCGCGCCTTCAAGAGACGGTGCGGAAACAGAAAGCACGCCGCCCGTGGTATTGACCTCGGCGCCGAGGGTACGCATGCCCTTCAGCGTCTGGTCGATGGGACGGGCACCGATGTCACATCCGCCCGGCAGCGGCACTTCGGCACGGCCGAAGATACCCAGCAGAACGGGCGCCAGATAATAAGAAGCGCGCATACGTCCCGCCAGCTCGTAGGGAGGATTGTATTTATCAATGGTGCGGGGATCCACAACAAGAGTATTATTAGAAAACTCAACGCCTGCGCCGAGCCATCTGAGCATCTCAAGGATCACGCGAACATCGTTGATATCTGGGATATTCTCGATGGTTGACGGCGAGTCAGCCAGCAGTGCCGCAGGCAAAATGGCCAGTGCCGCATTTTTGCCGCCGCTGGCTGTAACTTCGCCTTCCAGACGTGCGCCGCCGTGGATTCGTAGCTTTTCCTTCATTACGATGTCAATCCGACCTCAGCCGGTTCCTTTCACATCAGTGGTTGCCGCATCCCGCACAGCCGCCGCAGTTTCCGCTGCAACCGCTGCCCTTCGGTGCGCCAAAGGCACATTTGCCTTGATAAAACCGCTCCGCTTTTGTTCCGCACTTCTCGCAGACCACATTGTCTTGCGCAGAAATGGAGCGCAGCAGCTCGAAACGATGTCCGCAAGCGGGGCATCGGTAATCATACAGGGGCATCTCATTACCTCCGTGTATACGAAAGCATAGCAATAGCCGTTTTTAATTATAACGTATTTTCCGCTATTTATCAAGTGATTAAGTTGAAAACTGTGTAAATATGACTTTGATGTTACTTCATTTTGCTCAAAAAACAACCGTCGAACCATATATGATCCGACGGTTGTGATCTCTGTTTGTCAGCGGATGAAGTTCGTCATCGTGCGAGCGCCGGTCTCTGGCGCATCCACGGTGCCCTTGCCGTACTCGATCAGCTTCACGAGCCAAGCGATATTGCGTCCCAGCTTCTGCATGACCTCAACGCCTTCGGTATCGGACATGACCTCACCGGGATTGAGTCCATGAGCGGCCTGCCAGTAATCGGAAGTCGCCATGACCATCTCCATGGTGTTCATGTAGGCATTGAGCTGCTGATAGGTCTCCAGACCGCCGCTGCGACGCAGGGTGACGACTGCGGCGCCCACCTTGTGATGAAGCTTGTTGCCGGCTGCCAGGAAAGCGCGGTCGAGGAAGCACTTCATGCCGCCCGCGATGCCGCCGTAGTAGACAGGAGAAGCGAGGATGATACCGTCCGCTTCGACCATCTTGTCGATCCACTCATTGACCTGATCCTTCTGGATGCAATGACCCGAACCCGTGTCAAGGCAATTGTAGCATGCCACACAAGGCTTTGCCAGTGCGCCGACTTTGATGATCTCCAGTTCGATGCCCTGCTTTGCCAGCTCTTCGCCGATGAGCTTCAGGCAGATTTCCGTATTTCCGCCGTTGCGGGGGCTTCCGTTGAACGCGACAACCTTCATCTGTTTTTCCTCCTGAGAATTGATAGATACTTTACTGTGCAGACTGCTTTACGGATACTGCGATGGACAGTTCGGGCTTTGCATAGGGGATCAGCATAGACTGAATGGCGTGATAAAGATCCGCCTTACCGGGCCAGACCGTATCCTGAACGACGTTATTCTCGTCCAGCTGATGGAACCAGGAACCGTTCACCTTGTCATGCACCTTGTCTTCAAGATAGCAGAGATACTCGGCATAATCGTCAGCGTACTTCGCCTTGCCGGTGGCTCTGTACAATACCGCAGCGGTATTGATGGCTTCCGCCAGCGTCCAATGCATTCTGTCATGAACGACGGGCTTGCCTTCCCAGTCCGTGGTATAACATACGCCGGGCTGACCATCCGCATTCCATGCATCTTCAACCGCACGATTATACAGATTCTCCGCGATATCAATGTACTTCTTTGCCGCTTCGACACTCTTGTAGGTAGACAGTGCCCACTGGGTGATCAGTCTCGACCACTCAATGCCGTGTCCGGGCGTGGCGCCGTAGGGCTTGAAAGGATCGGCGGGCTTTTCTTTGTTCAGTTCGAGCTGAGGCTCCCATGTATCGGAATAATGCTCGGGAATGCGCCAGTTGTTGGCACTCGCCCATCCGACGACGCGATCGATGATCCGTCCGGAACGCACGCGATACTTCTCGTCCCCCGTCACATCCGCCGCCGCGAGGAATGCCTCTACGGTATGCATATTGGCGTTCAGACCTCTGTAAGGATCAAGCTCGGTGAACTCGGTGTTCCAGGTATCGCAAGACAGTCCCTCTTCTTCATTCCAGAATCGAAGATCGTACAGAGCCAGCGCATCTGCCAGCAGCTCGTCCGCACCTTCTACGCCCGCCAGTTTCGCGGAAGACGCCGCAAGGATGACA
>JAKSPZ010000122.1 GCA_024404395.1 Clostridia bacterium
TATCGAGAGTTCGAATCTCTCCTTCTCCGCCATAAACCGCCGGTTCTGAATCTCAGAGCCGGCGGTTTTTCTGCATGCTTTCAGGTGTCGTATGTTCGGTTTTGACGAACCGAAATACGGCGCCTTTTTTGCAAAGACATGAATAGAATCAGAAACACAGCACCGCTCCCGTCTGTTGGATCTCCCGATCAATCAAGGAGCCGGGAACCACATGGGTCACATCCGGCAGGTCGATTTCCTTACCAACCGCTTTCTGCACATCGCCGGGAAACCGACAGATCGAAGCCCGTGCCGACCGCTGTTCACAAGCAGATCCACATCGCTGCTCGGCGAAGCCGCCTGAACCGTTATCACACGGTCCGGGCGGCTCTTTTTTATCATGGCGATAACCGGCTTTGGGCATGGTCACTTTGATGGCAATACGACGCGGGTCAGGGTTAAGACGGCGTCATCATATTCCGGGAGTGGGGTATTGTCCTCTCTGAAATTGTCATACTGTGTCAGCAGCACAACGATGTTATACTCGTCTGCTCCGAAGAACAGATAACGATCGCCGCAGCTGAATTTCAGAGCGATCGGCGCGCCGTTCTCATACTGCGCGCTTACAAACTTTGATGAGATATTCTCGGGAGGCGTGAACTTCCAGCAATAAGCTGCCGCATCATAATCGGCAGCCGCAAAAATATTGAAATGCTCAAAGTGACTGCTCAACTGTATAAGCTTATCCCTGTTTTTAAATTTGATCAGAACGGAATCACAATCGCAGCTTTGCCGGTTTAGCTGCCATTTGCCGGCATCATAGAAAAGAATATACTCGATCTCACCTTCAAGCATCCTTTTATAATCGTCTGTATACACACTGAATGACTCCCGGCTGTCTCTGGAGACCGAATTCCATGCCTTTACAAAGTGCTCGGCATGTTTTCTGTCGGCCTCAGTTCCACCCCAGCAGCAGTATTGAAACTCCGGATTATCAAGAATCTCTAATACGGACGGTTGAAACACTTTTTGGACGCGAAGATTCACAATGCACTCCTGCGGTACAGCTTTGAATACCAGCCTTTTGCTTCGCGATAAACCTATCACGCCGATTTCCTCCCACAAAGGGTCTCTGTTTCTGCCGCATAAATAAACCTTGGTACCTCCGCAAAATGCGCTTGTTCCATATCGAACCTGACCGTCTTGATCTACCCTTTTGTCAATTATATTCCCGACAACACAATAACGCATGATCACACCATCCTTCTGCATCAGTCACAGTATATCACGGATGCTGTCCCCGATAAAGGGCTTAACAATGGAACGACAGTAAAGCATCGGCGTTTTCTCGTGTACCAATTGGTATAATAAAGGTATTTGTCATTCATTAGTCTAAAAGATATAATTCCCCTGTGCAATTTCATTTGGGGCATGAAATTGCGCAAATATCAAATCAGAAAGGAATATCACAGGATGAAAAAAGCAATTTCCCTTGTTCTTGCGGTTCTGTTTGTCCTCAGCCTCTTTGCAGGCTGCGGCCAGAATGCCTCATCGGGCAGCAACAGCTCCGCATCCAACAGCAGCTCCGCGTCCAACAGCAGCTCCGCGTCCGACAGCGGCTCCGCATCCGATGCACAGAATGCGGGCCAGTCCGGCGAGGAATCCTCCCCCTACAACCTTCCCAACGGCAAATTTGACGTTGACGAGAATGGCTATCCCACGGCGCCCTACGATTACACCACCCCGTTTACCACCTCTGACGAGGTCTTCACATATTGGGGCGTGGTCTGGACTCCGCAGCTTCTCCCCGAAGGAGGCTATAATGACACGCCTCTGCCCAAGGCAGAATATGAAGCCACCGGCGTCCACATCGACTATGTGATCATCCCCAGCGAACAGCGTCAGACGAACTACTCCGTCCTTCTGGCTGCGGATGACCTCCTCGACATGATGACCGGCGCGCAGAGCTTCCACCCCGACACCATCGAAGAGGCCATCGAGGACGGCTACTACATCAACATCTATGACTACAAGGATTACTGCCCCAACTACATCTATCAGGCTACCTTCAATCGCAAGAAGGACCTCAACACCTATGCCGGCATCTTCCGCAGCCCGGACCTCATCGGATTCTTCTACACCATGTCCAAGAACTCCGGCATCGGCACCAACTATCTCGCCCGCGGCGACTGGATGGAAAGCATGGGCATGACCAATGACGACATCGTGACCTTCGACGATCTCCATGACATGCTCGTGGGCATGAAGACCACCATCGGCACCTGCGACTTCCCCTGGTCCCTGACCTCCACCATCGACGTGGCCAACTATTCCACCTTCACCGCATATGACACCCTGCCCAGCGTCAGCACCACCGCCCTCGGCCCCATGTATGTCATGGACGGTCAGGTCTATTTCGCGCATTCCACCGAACGCGACAAGAATTTCATGACCATGCTCCACCAGTGGTACACCGAAGGTCTGATCGACCCCAACTGGAGCTCCTACCAGAGCACCACTGACATCCGCGAGAAGGCGCTCAACAACAAGTGCGGCTACATGATGATGAACATCAGCGAAGTCGCCGACTATGAAAATGACTCCACCGACCCCAACACCAGCTGGGTCCCCATCAAGCGTCCTGTCCTCCATGAAGGACAGACCTTCCACCTCGGCGGACAGACCAACCGCCTCGGCTATGGCAATGTGGCCATCAATGCCAAGTGCAGCAACATTCCTCTGGTCGTGACCTGGTGCGACTGGCGCTACAGCCCCACCGGCAGCGACATCATCTCCTGGGGTCCCGAAGGCGTCATCTGGGAATATGACGAGAGCGGCAAGCGTGTCGCCACCGAGTTTGCGATGAGCAGCCCCAATGGCGTCGGCTTCGCGTTCCTGTGCATGTTCTATGGCTTCAACGCCCTCAGCGAGCACGGCATCGGCGACGGTGACAGAAGCTATCTGGTGCCCGGCAGCGAGCGCATGAGAGAGATCTCTCAGTACTGGGCTTCCTGGGACTATGACGCGGCATATGAATATCCGCAGGCCGTCAAGCTGGATTCCGAGCAGGATGAGGCGGTCTCCCGGTATAAGAATGATATCGTCACCTACATCGCCGAGAACTATCTCGCCTTTGTTGACGGCTCCAAGCCCCTGAGCGAGTGGGATTCCTATGTCGAAGGACTGATGACCCACCACTTCACCGATGTCGTCGCTGTCTATCAGGACGCATACGACACCTTCATTTCCAATATGGTGTAAACCTGATCCGGCGGTCTTGTCTGCAGACTGGCAGCGTGATACAGGAAGGCGTTTTCCGCGCCATTCGGCGCTGAACCGCCCTGTCTGACGCGAAGATCACCCATCCTGCCCGCGCCGCGGCGCAGACAAGCCCAACCCGGCTGAAAGGCGGCAGGCAGCAGTAAGCGATTTTACTTGCAGTCTGCCGCCTGATTTTATCCTACGATCCAATCGGAATTCATGCAGAAAGGGATTTGAGATGAACGAAATCACACGCTATCCGCATCTGTTCCAGCCCATCCGTCTCGGCGGCACCTATTTCCGCAACCGCATCTTCTCCGCGCCTGCCGGACTGCTGGATCTGACCCCCAACTGTGCCCCCAGCTTCGACCATCTGTCCTACTGGGAGCGCAAGGCCAAGGGCGGCGCCGCCTCCATCAACATCGGCGAGAGCTACGTCTGCGATTACGATTCCGGCGACAGCCGCTATGACGTCTTCCTGATGAAGGACCGCAAGTATAATTACAATGGTCTGGCCAAGCTTGCGGACTGCATCAACCGGCAGGGTGCTGTCGCCACCATCGAGCTCCAGCATCCCGGCTGCGCCAGCAAGCGCAATGGCGAGCTGCAGCTCGCCCCCAGCGCCGGCCCCAACCCCCTCGATCCCAGCATCATGTGCAAGGAGATGACGGAGGAGGATATCTACAGGGTCATTGACGAATTCTCCGAGGCTGCGCTCTATGCAAAGAGCCGAGGCTTCGGCATGGTTCAGGTGCATGGCGGTCACGGCTGGCTCATCAACCAGTTTTTCTCCCCGTTCTTCAATAAGCGCACGGACCGCTGGGGCGGCAGCGTGGAAAACCGCGCCCGCTTCGGTGTGGCCGTCGTTGACGAGATCCACAGAAAGTGCGGCAAGGACTTCCCTGTGGAGATCCGCATCTCCGGCACCGAGCTGTTTGAAGGCGGCTACGGCATCGAGGGCGGCATCGACTTTGCAAAGCAGCTGGAGGGTCATGCCGACCTGATCCACATCTCTGTGGGCAATCCCCATCATGCCGGCAGCGCCGAATACACCCACCCCGGCATCTTCAATGAAGGCGGCTGCAACATCCCCTTCGCCGCCGAGATCACGAAGCATGTCTCCAAGCCCGTTGCTACCCTGGGTGGTCTGAATGCTCCCGCTCAGATGGAAGAGATCATCTCCTCCGGCAAGGCTGATATCGTATACATGGCACGTGCTCTTCTTGCAGATCCTTATCTGCCTCAGAAGGTTATGTCCAACAAGGACGAGGATATCGTTCGCTGCCTGCGCTGCTTCACCTGTATGGCAGAGCGTGCTGCTACCGCT
>JAKSPZ010000123.1 GCA_024404395.1 Clostridia bacterium
GACTGGACTAGTGTCCAGGAAGATGGCGGAAGCGGTGGGATTCGAACCCACGGACACATCTCTGCATCACTCGATTTCGAGTCGAGGCCGTTATGACCACTTCGATACGCTTCCATGCCCTGTTATTATATGAAACAACCGTCAAAAAGTCAAGATACGCCACATCCATTGTTGGGATTTAACGTTGCGACGTCGGTTGGTTTTATGCTATAATGAAACATCATCAACTGTTGGAGGCAATGAAATGAATAAAACTCTGCTCGTTGTCAGCTTCGGTACCAGCTACGCGGACGCGGAATCCCGCGGCATCCGCCCCATCGAGGACGCATTGAAGGCTGCCTTCCCCGACCGCAGATTCGCCCGTGCGTTCACTTCCCGCATCATCAAGCGGAAGCTGAACCGTCAGGGCATCGACGTCATGAACGAGATCGAAGCGCTGGAAATGCTGCGCAATGAAGGCTGCGATGATATCCTCGTCGTGCCCACCCACGTGATCCCCGGCTTCGAATATGAAAAGATCCGCGCCGCAGCGGAAGGCTGCACCGTTTCCGAGCCCCTGCTCTGCGTCGATGAAGACTACACCTTCATGGCTGACCTTCTCAACGGCATCGCCGACAAGACCGGTCGGAAGCTGCTGCTCATGGGACACGGCACCGAACATGCCGCCAACGAATCCTACACCCGCCTCAACCGCATGCTGGCGGACAATGCCGCCCTTGCTTGCGTGGAAGGCGAGACCACGCTGGACACCCTCATCGATACCCTGTCCCCCTGCCCCGTCACCCTGATGGCCATGATGATCGTCGCGGGCGACCACGCCAGAAATGACATGGGCGGCGATGAGCCCGACAGCTGGAAGTCCATCCTCACCGATCGCGGATTCGAGGTCGAGGTCATGACCGACGCCCTCGGCGCCATTCCCGAGATCCAGAATCGCTTTGTAACCAAGGCTCAAAAAGCCCTTGAAGGGAGAAACTGATATGCTGACATTTGTGGGCGTAGGTCCCGGCGATCCCGAACTGATGACCTACAAGGCCGTTCGTGCCATTAAAGAAGCCGATATCGTCGCCATGGCGGATTCCGGAATGGGCGGCAGCGCCGTTTCCCGCATCGCCGCGGAATGGCTCACCGACAAGACCCTCCTGCCTCTGAAAATGCCCATGAAGGGCAAGCGCGAGACCTGGACGGAATCGCACAAAGCCGCCGCCGCCACGCTGGCGAAGCATCTGGACAAGGGTGAGAACATCGCTTATCTCGTGCTCGGCGACCCCATGCTCTATGCCACCAGCAGCTACCTTTCCGCCCTACTGCAGGGCTATGATATCCGCGTCATCCCCGGCATCACCGCCATGTGCGCCGCTTCGTCCCTTTGGAACGTACCGCTGTGCGAGGACCGCGAGCCCCTTACCATCCTGCCCGGTTTTGACGCGGGACAGGCTATGCCCGAAGACAACGTGATCATCATGAAAGCAAGCGGGCACCTCGAGACCATCCTGAAAGCAGGCGGCGATCGTGCGATGTATCTCGCCCGCAACGCAGGTATGGAAAACGAATACATCGGTCTGCTGAAAGACGCCGATCTCACCGTCCACGCCTACTTCTCCACCGTTCTGGTCAAACCCCGATAAACCGTTTGCAAGCGCCGTCCGTTGTGTGCTATAATGCCTTCTATGAAGGGAGCGATGTCCATGAAGAAACTCATTTCCGCAATTATACCCTGCTATAACGAGGAAGCCGTGCTGCCCCTGTTCTTCGAAAAGATCGTCGAAGTGGCGGACAGCATGTCGGATGAAGCGGATTTCGAATTCCTTTTCGTCAACGACGGCTCCCGAGACAAGACCCTTCAGCTGCTGCGCGACTTCTCAAAACGCGAACCCCGAGCCCGCTATTTCTCCTTCTCCCGCAACTTCGGCAAGGAAGCAGGCATGCTGGCGGGACTGAAGAACTGCCGTGGCGATTATGCCGCCATCCTCGACGCCGACCTGCAGGATCCGCCCGGGTACTTCGTCGAGATGTTCCACATCCTCGAGGAAGGCGAGTACGACTGCGTGAACCTCTATCGCGAGGATCGCGAGGGCGAAGGCAAGATTCGCTCCTTCTTTTCTAATGCATTCTATTCCGTCTATCGCAAGATCACCGGTATTCAGCTGCGCAGCGGCGCCCGCGATTTCCGCCTCATGACCCGTCAGGTGGTGGACTGCGTGCTGTCTCTGGAGGAGACCAACCGCTTCACCAAGGGCATCTTCAGCTGGGTGGGTTTCAACACCAAGTGGATCGGCTATAAGAATGTGGAGCGCGCCGCGGGAACCACCAAGTTCTCCTTCCGTTCGCTCATCAAATATTCCGTCAGCGGCATCACGTCTTTCTCCACCATGCCCCTGTCCATCGCCTCAGGCGTCGGCATCGTCTGCTGTCTGGTCTCCGTCATCATCGCCCTGTATTTCGCGATCAAAACGCTGATCTTCGGCGATCCCGTGGCGGGCTTCCCCACTCTGGTCTGTCTGATGCTGCTGATCGGCGGCATCCAGCTCCTGTGCATCGGCATCCTCGGCAGCTACATCGCCAAGACCTACATGGAGACCAAGCAGCGTCCGCTGTACTTCATCAAGGAGAGCAGCGACGACAAGAAGGAATGAGTATAATTACTCATTATTCTCTGCATAAACATTCAATTATTAACGGGAAAATCCTTTATTTCCAGCTTTATCAGTGTATAATACTAACATAATCGTTTTTGGAGGCTACCTGAATGAATCTGTACAAGAAGAGTTTTCTGAAGCTGTTGGATCTCACCCCCGATGAGATCAGCGGTCTTGTTTCCCTTGCCGCCGAACTGAAGGCCAAGAAAAAGGCCGGTGTCCCCCACGACACCCTGCGCGGCAAGAATATCGCCCTCATTTTTGAAAAGACCAGCACCCGCACCCGCTGCAGCTTCGAAGTCGCGGGCTACGACCTGGGCATGAATGTCACCTATCTGGATCCCTCGGGCTCTCAGATCGGCAAGAAAGAATCCATCGCGGATACCGCCCGCGTCCTCGGCCGCATGTACGACGGTATCGAATACCGCGGATACGGTCAGACCATCGTTGAAGACCTCGCCAAGTATTCCGGCGTCCCCGTATGGAACGGTCTGACCAACGAGTTCCACCCCACCCAGATTCTCGCCGACTTCCTGACCGTCAAGGAGCATTTCGGTCACCTGAAGGGGATCAAGTTCGTCTACATGGGCGACGCCCGCTACAACATGGGCAACTCCCTCATGATCGGCTGCGCCAAGATGGGCATGCATTTCGTTGCCTGCGCACCCGAGAAGTACTTCCCCGATCCCGCCCTCATTGAGCAGGCTCAGGCCATCGCCAAGGAGACGGGCGCCACCGTCGAATTCATCACCGACCCCAAGACCGCCGTCAAGGACGCGCAGGTCATCTACACCGACGTCTGGGTCTCCATGGGCGAACCCGCAGAAGTCTGGGCCGAGCGCATCGCCGACCTGACCCCCTACCGCGTCACCATGGATCTGATGAACGCCGCCGCACCCGAGTGCGTCTTCATGCACTGCCTGCCCGCGTTCCACGATCTGAACACCACCGTCGGTCGTGAGATCCACGCTCAGTTCAACATCACGGAGATGGAAGTCACCGACGAAGTGTTCGAAAGTGAAAAGTCCATCGTATTTGATGAGGCTGAGAACCGCATGCACACCATCAAGGCCATCATGCTGGCGACCCTGAGTAACATCGAGCTCACCGCCGCCGTCCGCTGAACATGACGCCGATCGAAAACGTCGCCGTCGTCGGCATGGGCGCGTTGGGTCTGCTCTACGGCAGCCAACTGACCGCACACCTCGGGAAAGACCATGTAGGTTATGTGGTCAACAGTGAGCGCCTCAGCCGCTACCGTGCAAATCCCATCACCGTAAACGGAACGCCCTTTGACTGCGCCTTCCTCCCCGCGGGACAAGCCGAAAAGCCTGTGGACATGGTGGTCTTCGCCACCAAGGCCACGGGACTGGAGCAGGCCATCGAGGATGCAAAGCCTTATATCGGCAGTGAGACCGTCCTGATCTCCCTGCTCAACGGCATCAGCAGCGAGACCATGCTGGAAGCCGCTTTCCCCGAGGAGAACGTCATTTACTGCGTCGCTCAGGGTATGGACGCCGTTCGCGAAGGCGGTGAATTGACCTACACCAAGCGCGGCACCCTGTGCATCGGCATCCCTGCCGATCACCCCGAGAAGCAGCCGGCGCTGGATCGGGCCGCAGATGTGCTGACCCGCTGCGATATTCCCTTCGCACTGGATGAGGACATCCGCCATCGCCTGTGGAGCAAGCTCATGCTCAACGTAGGCGTCAATCAGGTAGTCATGGTCTGCGAAGGCACCTACGGCACCATTCAGGTCGAAGGTGAGCCCCGCGACAGAATGATCGCCGCCATGCGCGAAGTTATGGCGCTGGCCAATCTGGAAGGCATCAATGTCACCGAGAAGGACATTGAGTACTACCTCTGGCTGATGGGTACCCTCTCCCCCGACGGCATGCCC
>JAKSPZ010000124.1 GCA_024404395.1 Clostridia bacterium
GGCGTTGTTACCAAGATCCTCGACTAATTCTTAGTTGATCATCTGACCCCTCTGCGTTATGCAGAGGGGTCTTTATTGCATATAGAAATCCCCCGCGTTTCCGCGGGGGATTTCTTTATACCTGATCAGATCTCGTATTCGAGCACAACGCGATACTGATACTCGGCGTTCTCTTCGGTCATCTCGAAGTCGTATACATCCTCGTCTTCATTGGCGATGTCATTCCAGCCCTGGCCCTTGTTGTACTGCCAGCGGATGGTGTAAGCAGCACCGCTGCCGCCGGTGATATCGGCCTTCAGCTTGACGGTATCGCCCACGTACAGGTCGCCGGTGGTCGCCAGGCGAACGGTTACATCGTATTCCTTGAAAGCTTCAACGGGTGCGGGTTCCTCAGTCTTCTCCTCAACAACGGGTTCGGGCTGAACTTCGGGTTCCGCAACGGGTTCTTCCTTGACTTCCGGTTCGGGCGCGGGAGCAGGCTCTTCCTGCTTCGCTTCCGGTTCGGGCGCAGGTGCGGGGGCGGGCTCCTCCTGCTTGGGTTCGGGTGCCGGCGCAGGTTCTGCCTTGGGGACTTCAACCACAACGGGTTTGGTCTCTTCAACGCGAACTTCCTGCTGTTCGACGGCGGTAACAGAGCCATCGTCCTCAGAAGCCTTCAGTTTAACATCGCGGGAGAAGAATCCGAGTCCAACCACCACGACCATTGCAAGCAAGACGGCAAGCGAGCGCTTCATGCCTTTTTTCATCTTCCTACATCCTTTCATCTGAACCGCGTGAGCATTGCGGTTACACGTTCAGTTACATCATTAGTAACTTCTTTAAGATTATTATACACTATTTAGAAGCTTTTTCAAGTACAATTCATATTTCGGGTCAAATTTAACAAACAAAAACCGCACTGAACGGGAAATATTAGTGTATAATGACATCAACAGAAGTTAAAGTAACCAATCACGTATCCGGAGGGATGGTCTTGAAAAAGAAATTCGAACTGATCAAAACGATCCAGCTGCTCTGTTTCATGGCAGTGACGATCTTCGGGCTCTGGGTCATTTTCAACGATCATGAGCTCTATCAGATGGTCGGCCGCAACGCCTCCATCCGCACCCTCTGCATCCTGCTCTGGGTCGTTCTCGCCCTGTGCTATGTCGGAATCTTCTGGGATTTCAGCACCAATTCTTCCTTTAAGAAGGATTACCGCGAGCTGGATTACGCCGTACACAACGATCTCGTCGCCGGCATCGCCAACCGCTACAGCTGCGACGCCATGATCGCCAAGTATGTGGACCGTCCCCTCCCCGACAACGTGGGCTGCATCATGCTGGACCTGCTGAATCTGCGGGAGATCAACGACAAGTACGGTCACCTCAAGGGCAACGACACCATTCTCGAGTTCTCCAACATCCTCCACACCGCCTCCCTCGGGCTCTGCTTCGTCGGACGCAACGGCGGCAACAAGTTCATGGCTTTGTTTGAAGACTGCGACGAGACCGCGCTGAATACCTTCCTCTCCCGCGTCAATCACGCCGTGGAGGTCTACAACGCCAAGGACGATGTCCCCCGCATCGAATACCGCACCGGCCGCGCCTACAGCAAGGATGAACATGTCAAGACCATCAACCAGCTCATCGGCCTGTCCGACCGTCGTCTCACCCCCGACACGGACCGTATGACGGGCTTTGCCAACCGCGCCGGCTGCGACGAGATCATCAACCAGTATCTTGACAAGCCCATGCCCGAAGACATCGGCTGCATCATGCTGGACATCGCCAATATCCGCGAGATCAACGACAAGTCGGGACGCCTGGAGGGCAACCGTGCCATCCGCCAGTTCGGCGACATTCTCCGCGAAGCCTCGGTCAAGCGCTGCTTTGTGGGACGCAACGGCGGCACCAAGTTCCTTGCACTGTTCGAAGCATGCACGGAAGAGAAGCTGAACGGGTTTATCGATGAGGTCACTGAGCGCGTGGAAGCCTACAACCGCATGGACGGCATCGCGCCCATCCGCTTCGTCTACGGCCGCGCCTTCCATGAGGGCGACAAGGTCACCCAGATCAACCAGCTGATCGCGCTGTCGGATCGCCGTAGCCGCGGGGAGAACTGACCATGGCGAACAGCAAACTCGATCTGAACTACATCGCCGGACTCGTTCCGCAAATACAGGCGGGCGACAGCAACGCCTTTGCGGAGCTGTTTGCCGCCACCTATCAGAGTCAATACGCCTTTGCCTGCGGCTACCTCAAAGACACGGAAGTCGCAAAAGAAGCGCTGCAGGAGACCTATGTCAGCGCGCTGAAAAACATCGGCAAACTGCGCAATCCCTCGCTGGTCATGGCGTGGCTCAACCAGACCACCCTGCGCACCTGCTTCAACATCGAGAGCCGAAACGCCGCCTATGTCCGAAAGACAGACGGACAGGCTGTGACCGATCCCGAGTCGAAGACCGTCACCATCGGGACGGAGCAGTACGTGGTGCGGATGATCATGCAGCTGCCCTTCACCGAGTCTCAGGTGCTGCTCCTGCGCTATCTGTGCGGCATGAAGCCCGCCGAGGTCGCTTCCCTCATGGGCATCACCAAGGCGGATGTGCGGCGCCATACAACGGCAGCCACCGAACGCCTGAACGGATTCCGCAATACGGGGGTGAGCCGCAAATGACACTCCCTTTCATCAAAAAGAAGAACCCCTATGAGCTGGATACGGCGACCACGGAGCAGATGCTCTCCAACGTCTTCACCCTCTGTGAAAAGGCGCCCAACAGCGTGCCCCTCTCGGTGCTGATCTCCTACAGCAACTACCGCAAGGAGCGCTATGCCCTGCAGCGAACGGTCATCATCGTCATCCTGCTGTGCTTCATGCTGCTGCCCTTCTTCTTCGTTGTGCCGAGGATCGTGGTCTCCATGCGGGACAACAACGGACGCAGCAACCCCGAGTACGACGTATCCGTCACGACGCGCATCCCTGTCAGTGAGATCAGCGCCACCATCGGCGGACGCACCGTGCCCATCTATGAGCTTGACTCCCACGATTACGTCCTGCGTCCCAATGCCAACGGCGACATGACCCTGTCCGTCACGCTGCTGAACCGCCAGCTGAGTTCCATGGAGATCACCATCTCCACCGTGGACAACGACGCGCCGGTCTTCCTGTCCGCGGAGATGGATGCGGATCAGATGAACATCTATGTGTCCGATGAGACGGGCATCGACTTTGAAAACATCACCCTCATCGACACCGACGGAAACGAACACGCCCTCATTCGCTGGAACGAGATCCTGGACATGATCGTCGTGGAATATCCAACCATCGAGACAGACGTCCGCATTCCCGACCTGCGAGGCAACGTACTTCTGGTTCGCCTCACACCCACAGAATAAACAACAGCCTGCCGCAATCTGCGGCAGGCTGTTTGCTTGGTTCGGGCTCATGCGATGAGCAGCATCATCAGCGGCACGCCGGCGATACTGAGGATCGTACTCAGCAGCACCACGTTGGCGGCGGTATTCTGTCCCTCGCCGAGGATCTCCGAGAAAGTCAGCACCGAGGTGCCCACGGGAACGGCGGTCAGGATGTAGATGGACGCGGTCATGATCGTGTCCAGTCCGCACAGTTTGCAGACCAGCAGCGCGATAATGGGGCAGATGACCTGACGGAAAAAGATCGTCGCATACTGCAGCGCGGAGGTGAACATGGGCTTGATGGGGATCGCCGCCAGACGCATGCCGAGAATGATCATGCAGAGCGGCGTTGCCATGCGTGACAGCATCGTTGTGGCATCCCACAGCATACCTGTCACTTTGATGTCGGCAAAATACAGAATGAAGGCGACGTACATGCCGAGCATCGCAGGATTGATGAAAACCTTCTTCGGACGAATGTAGCTTTTATCGCGAGTTATGATGAAGGAACAAATAGACCAGGTAATGAGGTTCTGAACAAAGAAGAAGCCCGTTGCATAGGCGACAGCCTCGGGATGATCCGCCAGCACCGCCTGCAGAAGCGGGATGCCCGCAAAACCGCAGTTGCCGTAAATGCTCGCCATGGTACAGATGCGATACTTGGGATCGTTCTGCTTCTTTCTCAGAATAAAGTATACAATAGCCAGCACACCGCAGATGGTCACGAAGGCGACCGCCGTGACGATGCCCAGATTTCGGGTCATCTCAGGGGACTTTTCGATCTGCTGCAGGGAATAGATCATCTGAAAGGGCGTGCACACGTAGAGCAGCAGGACAGCGAAATTCTGGATCTCTTTCTCAGTGATCTTTTTCCCTTTGATCAGCAGATATCCGGGGATCGCATAGATCAGCATCATGGCGACCGTCTGCAGGGCAATCAGGACATTCATGGGTATCAGGACCTTTCATTCTGTTCGGCGATTCTATCGGCAAGATCGTTGAGATAGACCCAACGCTCCGTCTTTTCGTCCAACTGTGTTTTTAAGCTCTCCAGTTCTTCCGACAGAGATTGGAGCTTGACATAATCGCTGGCATTCTCGGCGATTGCGGCTTCGGTGGCTTCGATCTTCGCCT
>JAKSPZ010000125.1 GCA_024404395.1 Clostridia bacterium
TGTACACCCACGCCTATGCCTGCAGCGACGCAGCGGGCAAATGGCTTTTCAAGAAGCGCCCCTTTGAGATCTGCCCCAATGCCATCGATACGGAGATGTATAGTTATCGCGGAGATGCGAAGAACGATACCGTCGTCTTCGGCATGGTCGGCGGCATCACTGAAGTCAAGAACCACATCTTCGCGCTGGACGTTTTGCCAGATGACTGCGAACTGATGATCATCGGCGACGGCCCCCTCGCGCCCGAGCTGAAGGCAAAGACCACCGATCGGCACAACATTCACTGGATGGGGCAGCGGAATGATGTCCATGAGCTCATCCAGCATATGGACGCCCTGCTGCTTCCCTCTCTTCACGAGGGTCTGCCCACCGTTGTACTGGAAGCCCAGTGCGCGGGTCTGCCCGTATTCTGTGCGGACACCGTTTCCACGATGTGCGCCTTTACCGACAAAGTGACCTTCCTGCCGCTGGACAAGGAAGAGTGGCGCCACGCGCTTGATGCCTTCACCCCCATCGACCGAGCCGAAAACGCTGAAATTGCCATTGCCGCAATGAAGGCGGCAGGCTACGACCTGCGCATCGCCGCACAGCGCATGCAGGAAACCTATCTCAAGCTATCTCCCGACGGAGGCAAATCGAATTGTCAAAACTGAGTTCCATCGATCGCAAGACCGTAAAAACCATCCTCGCCCTCGCAGGTCCTTCCATGCTGGAACATGCCCTTCAGGCTGTTGTGCAGTATGTTGATCAGGCGATGGTCGGACGCATCGGCGTACAGGCTACCGCCGCCGTTGGACTGACCACCACCTGCACTTGGCTGGTCTTCAGTCCGCTGTGGGCCATCGGTACGGGTACCCTCGCCTGCATCGCCCGCGCACTGGGTGCAAAGGATGAATACACCGCCCGTAAGGCTACCACGCAAGGTCTCGGTCTTGCCATTATCATGGGTCTGATCATGATGGTCATTACCGAGGCGATCGCGCCCGTATTGCCCGGTTGGCTCAATGCCAACCAGGAGATCCGCCATGACGGTTCATTGTATTTCGCCATCATCTGCGCACCGATGCTGTTCCGAAGCCTGATGGTCATCATGGCCAGCGCGCTCCGCGCCTCAGGCGATACGCGAACCCCCATGCTGATCAACACTGCAATGAACGTCATCAACATCGTTCTGAACTATTTCCTGATCTTCCCCACCCGAACCATCGAACTGTTCGGGCATGAGATCACCATGATCGGCGCGGGCATGGGCGTTATCGGCGCCGCGTTGGCGACCGCGATCTCCATTGTCTTCTCCGGCGTCATGATGCTCTCGCGGGTGCTGCGTTCCTCTTCTATCTCTCCCAAAGGCATGCCTATACGCGCCGACAAGGGTATTCTCACGCGCATCATTCGCATCAGCCTACCTGTCGCTTTCCAGAACATCGTCGTCCACAGCGGTCAGGTCGCGTACTCCGCACAGGTCACCGCCCTCGGACAAACGGCATTGGCAACCCATACCCTCGGCATCACTGCCGAGCAGGCTGTGTACATCCCGGGTTACGGCATGCAGGCAGCCGCAGCGACCCTCAGCGGCAACGCTGTCGGCGCTCGTGACGAGGCGCAGCTGGACCGCGTCTCCGCCTTCATCATCGCGACCTCCGTTGTGCTGATGACCATCACGGGCACATTGCTCTTCATCTTCCCCGCGCAGTTGATGTCCATCTTCACCTCGGACGCTACCGTCATCGCAGGCGGTGTTCGTGTGTTGCGCATCGTCGCCTGTTCCGAACCGCTCTACGGCGCGCTGATCATCTTCAGCGGCGTTTTCAACGGCGTCGGACAGACCACCTTCCCCTTTGTCGTTCACTCGATTTCCATGTGGATTGTGCGCATCCTGGGCACCTATGTTTGCCTTAATGTCTTCCACCTCGGGCTTGAAGCCGCCTGGGTCTGCATGATCGGTGACAACATCACCTGCGCGATCGCGATGGGCATCCGATACTTCCGTGGCAAATGGAAGCGGTCTCTGGGCTTTGACGAGGTAAGTGCATGATCAAAAAGCTGTTCTTGCCCGGTCAGCGGAATACCACATACGCCGACGCAGCGGACTTTATGCGTGTCGCCGCGCTGTTCTTTGTTGCCTGGTTTCACATCTGGCAGCAATCATGGCTGGCACCTGTGCTCAACGTCGGTCCGATCCGCATCGACTTCAATCCCTGTGTCAGGGCAGGCTATATCTTTGTGGATTTTCTGATCCTGCTCAGCGGCTTTCTGCTCTATCTACCCTACGCGAATCGAAAGACGAGCAAGATCGGCGACTTTTACAGACGCAGGGCCGTGCGCATTCTCCCCGGTTATCTCTTTGCGGTGCTGGTAATCTTCTTCTGCTTTGCCCTGCCGCAGAAAGAATATGCAAGCAGCGAGCGTATGTGGAGCGATCTGCTGTCCCACCTGACCTTCACCCACACTTTCTCTTACAACACGTACGTCGCCACCAAACTTGACGTGGTACTCTGGACCCTTGCCATTGAGGTACAGTTCTACCTGATCTTCCCCTTTGTCGCAAAGGTTTTCAGAAAGCGTCCCGCTGCCTGCTATGCTGTGATGATCCTTATCGCACAGTTCTGGCGCGTGATGGTATTCGATCCCGCCGAGGATACCAATCTGCTGGTCAATCAGCTGCCTGCGTTCATGGACGCCTATGCCAACGGTATGCTGGCCGCAAGCCTTTATGTCTCCTTCGGCAAGAAACGCCAGTCTGCCGTTTCCGCGTGGCTCAACACGCTGCTGACCGTGGTCGCTTGCGTTGTCATCACCCGGCCCGTTATACGACAGTCCCATCTTCCGGGCTACGAAGAGATCCGCCGAGGTCAGATCAACCACCGATTCATCCTCACCTTCTTCGGCGGTGTGTTTCTCGTATGCGGCAGTCGGTCGATTGCGCTTCTGCGGCATCTCCTCTCCAATACCGTTGTACGCTTCCTGTCGGGCATCTCCTTCAACTTCTACATCTGGCACCAGTACCTTGCTGTGCAGCTCAAGAAGTGGCATATCCCTGCATATTTCGATCCCGAACCTTTCCGTGTCGGTGAGCAGCCCTGGCAGCTGCAATACACGCTTCTGTGTTTCGGATTGTCACTGGTTCTGGCTGTCCTCATCACTTATCTCATCGAAAAGCCGCTGGCAAAGCGTTTTCGCCCTTGAATCTTAAATGTCCGTCGTGTATAATTTAAATTAGAGTAATATCGAAAGGATGTATTACAATGTCCCGTACGCGTGAAGAAAAGCTCCAGATGCTCAACGGCGAGCAGCCCCTGGAGGCCATTGCCACCCTTCTTGAAACCGAACCTAAGCCCACGGTCGGCCGTGATGTAAACAATCATATCCACACCACTTATTCTTTCTCCCCCTATTCTCCCACCGCAGCCGTCTGGTTTGCCCGTGAAGCGGGTCTCTGCACCTGCGGCATCATGGACCATGACTCCATCGCCGGCGCACGCGAGTTCCTCGCCGCCGCCCACGCAGCCGATATGGCCGCTACCATTGGTATGGAAGTCCGTGTCAGCATGAAGAACACCCCCTTCGGCGATCGTCGTCTGAACAATCCCGATCAGGCAGGCGTGCTCTACATGACCATTCACGGCGTTCCCCACGATCAGATCGAGCGTCTGAACGACTTCATGGCCCCCTACCGTGTAAAGCGCAATGTCCGCAACCGCAAGATGGTCGAAGCCATCAACGGTCTGATGGCTCAGTATGGCGTCGTTCTCGACTTTGAAAAGGACGTTGTGCCCCTGTCCAACTTTGAAAAGGGCGGCAGTGTCACCGAGCGTCACATCTCCAGCGCCCTCGCCAACAAGATGCTCGAGGTCATTGGCAGTGGCGAGAAGCTGATCACCTTCATCAAAGACGAAATGAAGCTGCCCGTTGCCGCACGTATCGAAGGCTATCTGCTGGATGAAGAGAATCCCCATCGCATGTACGATCTGTTGGGCTGGATCAAGTCTCAGCTGATTGCACGCTTCTATATCGATGCAGACGACGAACTGCCCGATGTTCGCGAGATCCTTGCTCTGTCCGACGAGATCGGCGCCATCTCCGCAGCCGCTTATCTGGGCGATGTCGGCGACAGCGTCACCGGCGACAAGCGCGCACAGAAGTTCGAGGATGATTACCTTGACGAGCTGATCGCTTACTACAAGGAGATCGGCTTCCGCGGCATCACCTACATGCCCTCCCGCAATACCCGCGCCCAGATGGTACGCCTCCGCGCCCTCTGTGAGAAGCACGGTCTGTTCCAGATCAGCGGCGAAGATATCAACTCTCCCCGCCAGAGCTTTGTCTGTGAAGCTCAGCGTGATCCCGAGTTCGCCAATCTGTACGATGCTACCTGGGCACTGATCGCTCACGAGTGGCGTTCCACCAAGCATCCCGAGAAGGGTTTCTTCTCCGCAGATTCCATCGAAAAGTGGTCCGACCTGACCGAACGCGTGAAGGTCTTCGCCGAGAAAGGTCT
>JAKSPZ010000126.1 GCA_024404395.1 Clostridia bacterium
TGTCGATGTCGTTGATGGCGCAGAATTCGACTGCGCCGTCGCGGCCTTCGCGTATGCGGAAAGCGCGATTGCAGCCGAACATGCCGACGCCGCAGTTCTTGTAGTAATCGGTGACGATATCGAATACGCCGTTTTCATCCGCTGCCTGCTCAATGGCGGTACTCAGTGCGCGGACGCGCTCGCTGACATTGCGATAGTACATCTGCGCGCGCTTGGGAATGGCACTGTAAGCGGAGAGGACGGAGAAGCAGTCGATGCCCAGATCCGCCTCGATGGCACTGAAATCAAAATCGAAGAGCTGTTTGAATATTTTGAAGTCAGCCTTGGCGAAATGGTTGACGGAACCGTTGCCGGCGCCGCTGCCTTCGCAGGTCAGGCTGAACGAGTTTTCGTTGGTCATCAGCACAAAGGAAAGATAATCGTGCCACAGATTGTTGTTGAAACCATAGGTGGTGGCAAGGTCCAGCAACCGCTTGATCTCGTCATAAATGCGGCGGATCAGAACAGGCTTCTCCGCGGACTGATGGGTCCAGTCGGAAAAGATACCCGCCAGGTTCTGCAGAATGCTGTCAGTGCCGAGATCGCCGGAAAGCAGCAGCTTGGAAGTCAATCGAAACATGGTGCCTCCGAAATTGGGGTGACCGGGAGAGCCCGGTCACCCGAAAATAGATCAGATACGCTTGAGAATCTCGTCGGTCATCTCGGTGCAGGTGAGGGGGGTGCCTTCGCTGCGGCCGATGATGTCGGCGGTGCGCAGACCATCGTCCAGAACGGCGTCAACAGCCTTTTCGATGGCGTCCGCTTCTTCGGCGAGGTCGAAGGCGTAGCGGAGCATCATGGCGGCGGACAGAATGGTCGCGATGGGGTTGGCCTTGTTCTGACCGGCGATGTCGGGCGCAGAACCGTGGATGGGCTCATACAGGCCGCACTTGCTTGCGCCCAGAGAGGCGGAGGGCAGCAGGCCGATGGAACCGGTGATCTGGCTGGCTTCGTCGGACAGGATGTCACCGAACATGTTGCTGGTGACGACGACGTCAAACTGGGAAGGATTGCGGACCAGCTGCATGGCGGCATTGTCCACCAGCATGTCGGTCACGGTGACGTCGGGATATTCCTCGGCAATGCGATGAACGGTCTCGCGCCACAGGCGGGAGGTCTCCAGAACGTTCGCCTTGTCGATGGAAGTGACCTTCTTGTTGCGCTTGCGGGCGGCATCGAAGGCGGCGCGGGCGATGCGCTCGACTTCCATGACGCTGTAAGCTTCGGTGTCATAAGCTTCGGGACCGTACTTGCCGTCGCGGCGTCCGCGCTCACCGAAGTAGATGCCGCCGGTCAGCTCGCGGACCATCATCAGGTCAAAACCCTTTTCGACGATGTCGGGGCGCAGGGGGCATTCCTCTTTCAGAGAGTTGTAGAGACGGGCGGGACGGAGGTTGGTGTACAGACCCAGGGCGGAACGCAGACCCAGCAGTGCCTTTTCGGGGCGGAGATTGCCGGGCATCTTGTCCCACTTGGGGCCGCCGACGGCGCCCAGCAGGACGGAATCGGCGTTCTTGCAGCCTTCGACGGTCTCGTCGGGCAGCGGGACACCGCAGGCGTCGATGGCGCAGCCACCGGCGAGATAGGGAGTGCAGTTGAAGGTGTGACCGAACTTCTCACCGATCTTCTCCAGCACGCGAACGGCACTGTCGACGATCTCGGGACCGATGCCGTCACCCTTGACCAATGCGATATTGTACTGCATGATTATTTACCCTCCTCAGCGTCCATACGAGCCTTCAGGTAGGGCAGAAGACCGTCATTCTCGATGATGCGGTTGATGAAGGGCGGGAATGCGACGGCCTGGAAAGTCTGACCGGTCGTCTCGTCCTTGATGAGACCGCTGTCGAAATCAACGGAAACGGTGTCGCCGTTCTGAATGGCTTCGGAAGCTTCCGGGCACTCCAGAATGGGGAAACCGATGTTGATGGCGTTGCGATAGAAGATGCGCGCGAAGTTGGCGGCGATGACGCAGCGAACACCGCAGGCGCGGATGGCGATGGGAGCGTGCTCACGGGAGGAGCCGCAGCCGAAGTTGGCGCCGCCGACGATGATGTCGCCTTCCTTAACGGTGGAGGCGAAATCGATGTCGATGTCTTCCATGCAGTGCTTTGCCAGCTCTTCGGGAGAGGGCGCGTTCAGATAACGGGCGGGAATGATGACGTCCGTATCGATGTTGTTGCCATATTTGAAAACTTTACCGGTATACATGAACGTGATCCTCCCTTCTTACAGATCCGACGGTGCGCCGAGGTAGCCGAGAACGGCAGACGCGGCGGCGACGGCGGGGCTGGCCAGAACGACTTCGCTCTTGGTGTGACCCATGCGGCCGACGAAATTACGGTTGGTGGTGGAAACGGCGCGTTCGCCTTCACACATACAACCCATGTGACCGCCGAGGCAGGGACCGCAGGTGGGGGTGGAGAAAGCGCAGCCGGACTCGATGAAGATCTCGGCGATGCCTTCCTTCAGGCAATCCATGTAGACCTGCTGGGTCGCGGGGATGACGATGCAGCGAACGCCGTCGGCGACCTTGCGGCCCTTCAGGATCTCAGCTGCGATGCGCATGTCGGAGATGCGGCCGTTGGTGCAGGAACCGATGACGACCTGATCGATCTTCATGCCCTTGACTTCGGAGACCGTCTTGGTGTTGGAAGGCAGATGGGGCAGGGAGACGGTGGGCTCGAGGGTGCTCAGATCGATGACGACTTCGCGCTCGTACTCCGCGTCGGGATCGGCTTCATAAACGTTGTAGGGACGGTTGACGCGACCCTTGATGTACTCAAGCGTCTTCTCGTCAACGGGGAAGATGCCGTTCTTGCCGCCGGCTTCGATGGCCATGTTGGCAATGGTGAAACGGTCGTCCATGGACAGTTCCTTGACGCCTTCGCCGACGAACTCCAGGGACTTATACAGAGCGCCGTCAACACCGATCATGCCGATCAGGTGCAGGATGACGTCCTTGCCGGAAACATAGGGCTTCAGCTTGCCGGTCAGCTCGACCTTGATGGCCGGGGGAACCTTGAACCAGTTCTCGCCCGCTGCCATGCCGGCAGCCATGTCGGTGGAACCGACACCGGTGGAGAAGGCACCCAGTGCGCCGTAAGTGCAGGTGTGGGAATCGGCACCGATGATCAGTTCGCCGGGACCGACGATGCCCTTTTCGGGCAGCAGCGCATGCTCGATACCCACCTGACCGACGTCATAGAAGTGGGTGATGTTGAAGCGCTTTGCAAAGTTGCGCGCGGTGGCACAGAGCTGCGCGGACTTGATGTCCTTGCAGGGGGTATAGTGATCGAGGACGATGGCGATCTTATCCTTGTCGAAGACGCGGGTAAAACCGATCTTGTCAAATACGCCGACAGCAACGGGCGTGGTGACGTCGTTTCCCAATACCAGATCCAGCTTGGCTTCGATCAGGTCGCCGGCCTTGACGGAAGGCAGACCCGCGTGCGCCGCGAGGATCTTCTGGGTCATAGTCATTCCCATGGTTAAGCTCTCCTTGGTATCTGATTTTTGCAAGAATGGAACACCGCGCAAACGGAGACCGTTAGCGCGGATGCCGGATACGCGGTGTTGCCAAAGAAGGGATTATTCGAGGATAGCACCCTTGTCTGCGCTGGAGACCAGCTTAGCATAACGGGCCAGATAGCCGGTCTTGACTTTGGGCTCGGGGCAGACCCACTTGGCACGACGCTCGGCCAGGACTTCGTCTGCGACCTTCAGCTCGATCTTGCAGTTGGGGATGTCGATAGCGATCATGTCGCCTTCTTCAACCAGTGCGATCAGTCCGCCCGCAGCGGCTTCGGGGCTGATGTGACCGATGGAAGCACCGCGGGTCGCGCCGGAGAAGCGGCCGTCGGTGATCAGAGCAACGCTCTCGCCCAGACCCATACCGCAGATGGCGGAGGTGGGATTCAGCATCTCACGCATGCCGGGGCCACCCTTGGGGCCTTCGTAGCGGATGACGACGACGTCGCCGGGAACGATCTTCTTGTTGTAGATCGCGGTGATGGCGTCTTCCTCGGAATCGAACACGCGGGCGGGGCCTTCGTGCTTCATCATCTCGGGAGCGACAGCGGACTGCTTAACGACGCAGCCGTCAACAGCGAGGTTGCCCTTCAGGACAGCGATGCCGCCGTTCTGGGAGTAGGGATTCTCGATGGGACGGATGATCTCGGGATTCAGGTTGGCAATGCCTTCCAGATTCTCGCCCATGGTCTTGCCGGTGCAGGTCATGACGTTGGTGTTCAGCAGGTTCTTCTGGGTGGGCTCCTTCATGACAGCGTAGACGCCGCCGGCCTGATCGAGGTCCTCCATGAAGGTGTTGCCTG
>JAKSPZ010000127.1 GCA_024404395.1 Clostridia bacterium
AAGGTGTTTGGCGTCGGAACGATCACGAAGACGGATAAGATGAACAAGTACATCACAGTCACGTTCGCGATCGGTGAGAAGAAGTTCAACCTCCCCGATGCATTTACGAGAGGCTTCTTGGCGTTCACGTAATGCGGTCGGTGGCACGGTAAACCCTTGGAAAAGCTGCCTCGGTTGGGGCGGCTTTTCTGCGTTTTGATGACGGGAATAAGGCGAATGGTGTCCCGAAAATACCCCTGCATGAAAGGTATAATGATACCAACGAAACGAACCGAGGGGGTTATGATGATGCTGAAATCTTACTACACCATGTCCGTCAATTCCAAGAACTACGACCTGCCCGACGAGCCCTTTTCCGTGCTGCTCTGCTGTGACGGCACCTGGGACGAGGATCGTGCCGCCCGGATCTGCACCACGCTGAAGGACGCGGGCTGCCGCTTCTTCAACAGCGTCGGCAAGCATCACATGAAGTGGCACGTGGCCTGCGACGATGCGGCGGGGGAGGACATGCTCACCGTTTCCGGCAAGCGCATCAACGAGGACGCCGTCTATTCCTGGGCGCAGATGAGCTGCGGTGCGAGCGGTCACCTCACCTGCGGCGTCATCCTCTGCGAGAACGAGACCCAGCGTCGGCGCATCGAAAACTGCCTGACCTGCCGCACCCTGTCCGCATGACTTGACAAATCCGCCGCGACGTGGGAAAATAACAGACGGAGGGTTTTGAAACATGAATTACGAATTGCTTGATAAGCTTGTAGAAAGCTCCAAAGATGATATTATCCGCGATCTGAAGCGTTGGATCGCGATCCCCAGCGTGAAGGGTGCCCCCGCGGGCGAGAACGCGCCTTACGGCGTCGAGCCCCGCAAGATGCTGGACCTTGCGCTGAAAGATGCCGAAGCCATGGGCTTCGAAGTGCGCGACATCGACGGTCGCGCGGGCGATGTGACCCTCGGTCACGGCGAACAGACCATGGGCATCCTCTGCCATCTGGACGTCGTTCCCGCCGGTGACGGCTGGCAGCACGATCCCTGGGGCGCCGAGATCGACGGCGACAAGCTGTTTGGTCGCGGCACCGCGGACGACAAGGGTCCCGCGCTGTGCGCGCTCTACGCCATGAAGGCCGTGAAGGAAGCGGGCATCCCGCTGAAGCACGGCGTCCGCCTGATCCTCGGCTGTGACGAGGAGACGGGCATGACCGACCTGAAGTACTACGCCGAAAAGGTGGATATGCCCGATTTCGGCTTCTCGCCCGATGCGGATTTCCCCGTCATCAACATCGAAAAGGGCGGTCTCGGTCTGGAGCTGAGAGGCTACGTTCCCGAGACGGATGAGAACCCCGAGGTCTCCCTGTGCAGCCTCTTCGCGGGCATCCGCTGCAATGTCGTTCCCGGCATCGCCACCGCTGTGGTGACCACCGAGGACGAGGCGGCATTCCGCAAGGCTGTGGCGGAAGTCGCCGCGAAGAACGATTGGAAACTCACCGTTGAAGCGGTGGACGGCGCACTGAAGCTGATCGCCGAAGGCATCTCTTCCCATGCCTCCTTGCCGCACCTCGGCGTCAACGCCGCAGGCATCCTGCTGAAGGCGCTGCATGAGCTGAAGGTCGGCAACACCGTCGAGCGCGAGCACATCGCCGCCCTCGCCACCGTCCTCGGCTGCGAGTACGACGGCGCTTCTCTCGGCATCAAGCAGGAAGACGAGCTGTCGGGTCCCCTGACCTGCAACCTCGGCATTCTCCGCTATGACAGCGATGCCCGCATGATGACGGCGCAGCTGGATATCCGCTATCCCAATTGTGCAAACGAGAAGGATATGTGCGGCGCGGCGGCCATGGCCATCAGCGGCACGAGTCTGAGCATTGCCCGTCTGAGCGGTCATACGCCGCACCACGTCCCCGCCGACCACAAGATCGTCCGCGGTCTGCTGAAGGTCTACGGCGACGTCACGGGTCTGCCCGCCTACGCATTCGCCATCGGCGGCGGCACCTATTCCCGCATGATGCCCAACACCGTTGCGTTCGGCATCAACTTCCCCGGGGACATCGATACCTGCCATATGCCGGATGAATACATCGATCTGAACAAGATGATGACTGCAGTTAAGGTCTTCGCCCATGCCATCGCAGCGCTTGCGGGCGGCGAGATCGAGTAAAGGGAGAATAGTGTGAACAGGATCATTTCAATCGCCATCGACGGTCCCGCCGGCGCGGGCAAATCATCCGTGGCCAGAGCGGTGGCCGAGCGCATGAACATCGTCTACCTCGACACGGGCGCCATGTATCGCACCGTCGCGCTGTACATGCAGTCCAAGGGTTATACCGAGGATGCCGAGATCGCCGCACATGCCGAAGAGGTGCCCATCGACGTGCGCTTTGAGAACGGTGAACAGCACATGCTGCTGGACGGCGTGGATGTGACCGACAAGCTCCGCACGCCCGAAGCCTCCATGCTGGCGTCCCGCGTGGGTGCCATCGCCCGCGTGCGCGAGGTGCTGGTGGCGCTGCAGCAGCGCATCGCCAGAAGCACGCCCGTGGTCATGGACGGACGCGACATCGGCACCGTGGTCCTGCCCGATGCGCCGGTGAAGATCTTTCTCACCGCGTCGGCGGAAGTTCGTGCGGAACGTCGGCTGAAGGAGCTGCGTGCTGCGGGACGGGACGCCGATCCCGAGCAGGTGCTGAAGGAGATCATCGAGCGCGATTACAACGATTCCCATCGCGCGGCGTCGCCCATGCGTCCCGCGGAGGATTCCGTCATTCTCGATACATCCGATATGAGCAAGCAGGCGGTCATTGACCGCATTCTGGAAATTGCCGGAAAAGTGGAGGTCTGAAGATGAATAAGCGGTTTTATGATTTTACGGGCGTCATTCTGAAGCCTTTCTATAATCTGTTTTGGCCCAGCACCGTTACGGGTCTGGAGAACATCCCCGATGAAGGTCCCTTCATCATCTGCGCCAATCATATCCACATGCGCGACCCGCTGTTCCTGTCGATTCGCGTGAAGAAACGCTACATCACCTACCTTGCCAAGGCGGAATTGTTCGAGATCCCGATCCTGAAGACCATCGTCGGCGACAAGGGATTGGGCGGCATACCCGTCCATCGCGGCGAGAGCGACCTGAACGCCATCCGTCAGGCACTGGCGACGCTGAAGAACGGCGAAGCACTGGGCATCTTCCCCCAGGGCACCCGTTCCCGCGACAATTCGCCCATTCCCATGCTGAACGGTGCTTCCATGATCGCGGTCCGCGCGGGCGTGCCCATCATTCCCGCTTATATCGACGGTCCCTATCGCCGCTTCCATCATGTGGATGTGCGCATCGGCAAGCCCGTTGAGATCGCGGATCTGGGTCGCCGATTCGACAGCGATACGCTGACCGAGGTCACCCACCGCATCGAGAACGCGGTCTGGTCCATGAGGGAACAGAAATAGTGTTAACAGTTTGTAATATCTCCTGCGAATATGCAGGAGATTTTTTTATCGCGTAGAAATATGCAGGATAGCGAAACTGCGTTAGGTATTGTTTCGATGTTCTTGCAGTAAGAGGAGGCCGACATGGCAGTCATTCTTGCCGATCACGCCGGCTTCTGCTTCGGTGTCCGTCGAGCGGTGGAGACCGCCGAAAAGGCCGCGCCCGCGCTGACTTTGGGCCCCATCATCCACAATCCTCAGGTCGTCGAACGGCTGAGAGGGCTGGGGATCGAAAGTGTGGAGCATCCAGAGGAAGTCCCCGAAGGCGGACGGATCGTCATCCGTTCCCACGGCGTTGCCCGGGAGATCACCGAGGCGCTGCGCAAGCGGAACTGCGAGATCATAGACGCCACCTGCCCCTTCGTCGGTCGCATTCACAAGATGGCGAAGGAAGCATCGGAAGCGGGCATCCCACTGATTGTGGTGGGGGAGGCCGAGCATCCCGAGGTGGTTGGCATTCTGGGCTGGACGGAAGGTCCCCGCTATGCGGTGTTCACCGAGGCGGATGTGGACAGCCTGCCCAAGATGCATCAGGCAGTCATCGTCTCCCAGACCACCATGGTCGAAGAGCGGTTCAGAGCACTGTGCGAGCGGATGAAGGAGAAGATCGAAGTCCCCGATATCCGCGCCACCATCTGTCCCGCCACCCATGACCGTCAGCGGGAGTGTGCGGAGATGGCCGCAAAGGCGGATGCCATGATCGTCATCGGCGGTCGGGACAGCTCCAACAGCCGCAAGCTCTACAGGCTGGCAGCGGAGTCCTGCCCGAGAACCTTTTTCATCGAGACTGCCGCGGAACTGAGCGAACGGGATTTTCTCCCTTCGGATATATTTATTGGGATTACAGCCGGTGCATCCACGCCGGATTGTATAATTAAGGAGGTTGTTGCAA
>JAKSPZ010000128.1 GCA_024404395.1 Clostridia bacterium
CATGGGGCATGCAGTTCATGGATGCTGCGTAGTTGACACCGTTGATGGTGACAAAGATGGCGCGGCGGGTCCAGCTCCAACTGCCGACTGCCTGCTTCATGGCTGCGGTATCGGCTGCGGTGGTGGGCTGGACGTCGGCATGGTTGGTGCCGCCGTAGCGGGTCTCGCGCCATGCGATGCGGGTATCGACGTCAGTGATGGTCGCGGTTGCGCCGCGGGGGAAGACGGATTGGATACCGCTGTTCCACCAGTCCATTTCTTTGGCGGTGCCGGTGGCGGGGGTGGCAGCGGAACCTGCGGCAGGCTGAGTCAGTGCGGGATTCTTCTTTGCACTGTCGGAGAACATGACGCTCAAAGTCTGCTCGTCGCATTCACCCGTAGCGGTAAGTCCGTGGACGGTCTGGAAAGCGATGACCGCGGCTTTGGTGAGATCCAGATAGTTGCCGCCGATGCTGCCGCTGAAGTAGCCCAGAGACTGCAGACGGGTCTGGATGGATTTGACGGCGTCGCCCGTAGCACCGTAGCCGATGACCTGTACAGTCTTGGAGGGGCTCAGATCGCTCTTCAGCATGTAGGCGACGACGTTGCCGTTCTGGACACGGGCGACGGTATCGTTGTAGCCCGTCACGGTGACGGCGGTGTTCAACGGGAGTGTGCAGAGCGTCTTGCCGCTTCCGTCTTTGACGACCGCATTGTCATGGCAGACATAGAAGGTGGCGGAGACGGTGGTATCCGTGCTCGGCGCGGGCTGCTGCGGTGCTTCGGTCTGAACGGGATTGGGACCGAGGTCGCTCTTCAGCATAAAGGCACCGTAGCCGTTCATGGTGACGTGGGCGATGGTATCATTGTACGCATCAACGGTGAGGGCGGTATTCACGGGCAGGGTGCCCAGAAGCGTGCCGTTGCCGTTGCGGACCTGTGCATTGTTGTTCTGAACGTAGAAGGTAGTGGGGGTGATGGTGGTGATGCCGTTGTTCTGGGGCGCGGGTGCTTCGGGTGCGGGAGCGGGCTCCTGAACGGCGATGGGGGTGGGGGACAATTCGCTCTGAAGCATGTAGGCGGTAACGCCGCCGCGGGTAACGCGGCAGATGCCGTTGGCGACCGCAACGACGGTAACTTCCGTGTTCAGCGGCACAGTGCCTGCGGGCTTGCCCTGTGTATTTACGACGCGGGCACCGTCAACGCTGGCGTAGGCGGTGACAGACATGGTCTGCTCAGGCTGAGGCTGAGGTGCAGGCTGAGCGGGCGGCGTGAGGGTTAGGGCATTCAGACAGACAAAGCCCTGTACGCCATTGTAGGAAACATAGACCCAGTTGCCCGCGGCGGCATAGGAGGTCATCGCTGCACCGTTGGGAACGTTGCCGACAATGCCAGAGGCAGCGGAGTAGCTGTTGTGGATAGCGGTGTCACAGGTCGCGTACACGGTGGCGTTTTTGGTATTGATGACGCCGGAAATACTGTCTGCGCGGACAACACCCGTGTTTCCGTCGGCGGTGACCATGGCCCACTCACCGTTGACCGCAACGCGGTTCAGCGCGGTATCGACGGGGATGGTACCCGCGGAAACGATATTGCCGTTCTGATTGATAAATACTTCCGTATCCCTGTTCGTCAGAACCATGTCCGCCAATGCATTCGGGCACAGGACGGAGATGATGACAATGACTGCAAGCAGGAATGCCTTTCGGCGTGTTTGTGACAAAATCATATGGGTCCTCCATAAATTATGACTTTCTATGACATTATATTACGAAATAATGACAAAATCAATAGGTAAGTGAATAATTTACAAATAAATTAGACATAAATATGCAAAAAGACGCGCCTGCAACTCATGCAGACGCGTTTTGGTGTGTTATTTGCGGCAATCAATCGTTTGCCATATTCTCTTTTGCGACGGCGAGCATCAGCTTCAGACGGTTCTCCTGATTGACGCGGGTCGCGCTGGGATCGTAATCCACGGGGACGATGTTGGCTTTAGGGAAGCGTTCACGCAGGGCGTGAATGGGTCCCTTGCCGACAATGTGGTTGGGCAGACAGCCGAAGGGCTGTACGCACACGACATTCTCGACACCGCTCTCAATCAGGTCGATCATCTCTGCGGGCAACAGCCAGCCTTCGCCCATCTTACAGCCGTAACCGAGGAGACCGTTGAGGTGCGACTTCGCCATGCGGAAAGGTTCGGCGGCGCGATAGCCGCTGTTTCTAACAATTGCTTTACCGATGACCTTCTCGATGTGGGTGATGATGTCCATGACGCGGGTCAGGACCCATTTCACGAACTTGCTGCCGCCGTAGAGCTTGATGTCATCGATACGGACCTCGACGCAGTAGGCGAGGAAGCCGAGCAGTCCGGGAACGCTGACTTCACAGCCTTGATCCAGCAGGAATTCTTCCAGATGGTTGTTGCCCATGGCGGAGAATTTGACATAGATCTCGCCGACGATGCCGACCTTGATGCGCTCTTCCTTGTTACGAGGAATGGCTTCAAAATCACGGGCGATGGCCTTGATGTTCTTTCTGAAACGGAACACGGGGGTAAGGGCGCTGCGGGAGAACTGCGTTTTCAGTTCTTCGCCCCACTTCGCCACCACTGCCATGGCAGCGCCTTTGGTCTGCTCGTAGGGTTCGGCCTGATTCTTCAGGTGCATGAGCAAATCGCCGTACAGTACGGCATAGAGGCACTCGAGGATCAGGGAAGGGGTGAACTCAAAGCCGCTGTTCTTTTCAAGACCTGCGGGATTGATGGAGATGACGGGGATGTATTCCATGCCCATGCGCACCAATGCTTTGCGCAACAGGTGGATGTAGTTGGAAGCACGGCATCCGCCGCCGGTCTGGGTGAGCAGCAGGGCGGTCTTGTGCAAGTCGTATTTGCCGCTCTGCAGGGCATTGATGAACTGACCGATGCAGAGGAGGGCGGGATAGCAGGTGTCGTTATGGACGTACTGCAGACCGGCGTTGACCACATCCGCGCCTTCATTGTGCAGGACTTCCATCTTGTAGCCGTGCTTTCTGAACACGTCCATCAGGATGGAAAAGTGAATGGGCAGCATTTCGGGAACAAGGATGGTATAGGTATCCTTCATCTCTTTGGTGAATTCAACTCTGTCCATTGCTTTACTCCTGTTCCAGTGCGGCGAACAGACTGCGCAGGCGAATGCGCACCGTGCCGAGGTTGGTGATTTCGTCGATCTTGATCTGCGTGTACAGACGTCCCTTTTCCTGCAGGATGCGGCGAGTCTCATCGGTGGTGATGGCGTCGACGCCGCAGCCGAAGGAGACCAGCTGCACCAGATTGAGGTTCATGTCGTTGCTGTCTGCCACATATTTCGCGGCGGGATATAGGCGGGCATGGTAGGTCCACTGATTGAGCACGTGGGTATCGACCTTCTCGGTAACGGAAGGCGCGATGGCGTCTTCGGTGATGACGGCGGCGCCCAGTTCGCCGATGAGCTTGTCGATACCGTGGTTGATCTCGGGATCAACGTGATAGGGGCGTCCGCAGAGGACAATCACGGGACGGCCGACGGCTTTGGACTCAGCAAGGATCTCCAATCCGCGCTTGCGAACGGTGGCCATATGCTCGTTATACGCCTTGTAGGCAGCCTCAACGGCGACCTTGACTTCCTTCTGACGGATGTCGGGGAAGTGCTTTCGCAGGATCTTGCCGAGGTGCTTCTCAAAGTCCTTGGGACGATGGATGCCGACGTAATCGGCGATGAACTTGGTCTTCTCAAGCCCGGGCACGTGGAGGCGCAGCACTTCGGGATAATAGGCGACAACAGGACAGTTGTAGTGATTGTCGCCGGCGTTTTCGTTGAGGTTATAGCTCATGCAGGGGTAGAAGATGGCGTCCACATTCTGTTCGAGCAGCCATTCGATGTGACCGTGCAGGAGCTTTGCGGGGTAGCATGCGGTATCCGAAGGGATGGTCATGCGACCCTTTGCGTAGATATCATGATCGGATTCGGGGGAACGGACCACTTCAAAGCCGAGATTGGCGAACAGTGCGGTCCAGAAGGGCAGGAGCTCATAGAAGTTCAGACCCATGGGCAGACCGATGCGTCCGCGCTTGCCACTGCCGTTGGGGAGCGTGCGAAGCATCTCGCGCTTCTCTGCGAAGAGATTGGGCAGATCGACGACCTTGCCCTTGGTCATGCGCTCACAGCGGTTGCGGCTGATGAAGCGACGGTTGCCGGCAAAGCGGATGATGTTCAGCTGGCAATGGT
>JAKSPZ010000129.1 GCA_024404395.1 Clostridia bacterium
CGCGTGCTGGATACGCCCGGCTTCTCCCTTCTGGAGACGGAGACCTTCGATCCGCTGGAGCTGAAGGAATCCTATCCCGAATTTACGCCTTACGAGGGGCAGTGCTTTTTCCAGCCCTGCTATCATGCCTCGGAACCCCGCTGTGCCGCACGCGATGCGGTGGCAACGGGTGAGATCAACGGTGAGCGCCATAAGCGCTATTGTGAACTATTGGAAGAACTGAAAGAAAGCTGGAGGAATCGCTATGATTAAGGTTGCACCGTCGCTGCTCGCGGCAGACTTCGGAAAGCTCGACGCGGAGATCAAGCGTACCATGGCTGCGGGCGCAGATTACACCCATTTCGACGTCATGGATAATCGCTTCGTCCCCAACATGTCCTTTGGTTATCCCGTACTGGAGGCCGCCGTTAAGGCAGGTCTGCCCGTAGATGCCCACCTTATGGTGGTCGAACCCGAAAAGTATATCGATGGTTTCGCCAAGGCCGGCGCACGCATCATCACCGTCCACGCCGAGGCGACCAATCACATCCACAGAGCGCTGCAGCAGATCCGTCAGGCGGGCTGCCTCGCGGGCATCGCACTGAACCCCGGCACCACCCCCGAGTGCCTGCGCTATCTCATGGGCGACTTTGACCTGGTCCTGGTCATGACCGTCAACCCCGGCTTCGGCGGTCAGAAGATGATCATGTCCGCAGTGGAGAAGATCGCAGAGATCCGCCGCATGCTGGACGAGGCGGGCGTGGATGCCATCATCGAAGTCGACGGCGGCGTCAACGAGAAGACCGCCCCCATGCTGGTCGAAAAGGGCGCGACCATGCTGGTCGCAGGCAGCGCATTCTACGGCGCACCCGACGGCAAGGCATTCGTGGATCATCTGAAAGCACTGGAGAAATAATGGACGATCGCAGACTGGCTACAGAGATCGCGGCAAAGGTGGCTGCCGCGGGCGGCCGTGCCTACTTTGTGGGCGGGCTCGTCCGCGACGGCCTTCTTGGCGTTGATTGCAAGGACATCGATATCGAGGTCCACGGCATCGAGCCCGCGACCCTGCGCGAGATTCTCGGAACGCTGGGGAAGGTGCTGGAAAAGGGCGCGTCCTTCGGCGTACTGGGACTGGAGCATTCCGATGTGGACATCGCCATGCCCCGCAGAGAGAGCCGCACAGGCGCCGGTCATCGCGATTTTGACGTCTCGGTGGATCCGTGGCTGACCCCTGCGGAAGCGGCGCGGCGGCGGGATTTCACCATCAATGCCCTGATGCAGGACATCCTCACGGGCGAGATCGTGGACTGCTACGGCGGTCGCGAGGATTTGAAGAACGGCATCATCCGCTGCGTGGCGGAAGACACCTTCCCCGAGGACGCCCTTCGCGTCTTCCGCGGGGCGGGCTTTGCGGCGCGGTTGAAAGCGAAGATCGCTCCCGACACCCTTGAACTGATGCGGTCCATGGACGTCACCGAGATCACCCACGAGCGGGTGTTCGAGGAGCTGAAGAAGGCGCTGCTGAAGGCGGAGACGCCGTCGGTGTTCTTCGAAGTGCTGCGGGCGACGGATCATCTGAAGGAGTTCTTCCCAGAGATCGAGGCCTGTATCGGCGTGCCGCAGAATCCCGTGTTCCATCCCGAAGGCGATGTGTACGTCCACACCATGAAGGTGCTGGACGAGGCGGCGCTGCTGCGGGCGCGGGCGGAGGATCCCTTGGCGCTGATGCTCTCGGCGCTGACCCACGATCTGGGCAAGTGCATCACCACTGAGCCCGACGAGAAGGGCGTGCTCCACGCCTATCTTCATGAGACCAAGGGTCTGCCGCTGGTGGAACAGCAGCTGAAACGGCTCACCAATCAGGTGAAGCTCATCGATTCGGTGCTCAATCACGTGCGGCTGCACATGCGTCCCAATATGCTGGCGGGCGCGGGTTCCAAAAAGAAAAAGACGCGTTTGCTCTACAACGAGAGCTGCAATCCCTCCGACCTGATCCTTCTGGCGATGGCGGACGAGAAGGGCACCTGCGGAAAGCCCTTCGACCCCGAGCACGAGGTCTTCCTCCGGGAACGGTTGGAGGATTATCGCGAGATCGCCGCGCGACCGAGGGTCACGGGCAAGGATCTGGTGGCAAACGGCGTGAAGCCGGGACCCGAGATGGGGGAGGTCCTGAAGCGCGCAGAGCTGCTCCATTTCTCCGGAATGACCAGAGAACGGGCACTGGCGCAGGTCCTCGGAGAGTATAAAAAATTACATGCAGAATAATAAAAATCATGCAGGATTTCCTGCATGATTTTTTGCCGTTATGGGGGCAAAAAGACCGTATTCAGGTGTTAAATTTGCGATATTTAAGGGATTTCGGGGCGTTTTCGGGCGATTTCAGACTTGACAATTGTATGTCGCTTGATATATACTAACAAACTGAGTTAATATGGATAAGACTCCGCTATCGGGGCCAAACAGGGCAGTATTTAACAATATATTCGTATAATTGTTGCAATTTTGTCCCAAACCCCGTAAGAATGCGCTGAATTTTACAGCAGTGTCTTTTCTTTCATTGCGGACGCATCAGCGAAGCGTTCGCGGAGCCGACAATGAAGTTGGGAGTGAATAAAGGTATGGTCCATCCGGTGCAAATGGGCAAGCGCACGCGTATGAGCTTTGCTCGCATTGAAGAAGCCCTGGCCGTCCCCGATCTGATTGAGGTTCAGAAGAATTCATACAAGAGCTTCCTGAAGGAAGGTCTCCGCGAGGTGCTGGCGGACGTTTCCCCCATCACCGACTACAGCGAGAGCCTCATTCTGGAGTTCATTGATTATTCTCTGGACGATGCCCCGAAGTATACCGTTGACAAGTGCAAGGAGCGCGACGCCACGTTTGCCGCCCCCCTGAAAGTCAAGGTACGCCTGACCAACCGCGAGACCCACGAGATCAAGGAATCCGACGTGTTCATGGGCGATTTCCCCCTCATGACCGAAAACGGAACCTTCATCATCAACGGTGCCGAGCGTGTTATCGTTTCCCAGCTGGTCCGTTCTCCCGGCGCTTACTATGCCCGTGAGATCGATAAGACCGGTACCGCTCTCTACTCCTCTCAGATGATCCCCAACCGCGGCGCCTGGATTGAGTACGAGACCGACGGCAACGATATCATCTTCGCCCGCATCGACCGCGCTCGCAAGCTGCCCATGACCACGCTGCTCCACGCCATCGACGTGGACGGCCGCTTCGAGACCGACGAGGCCATCATCGACCTGTTCGGTTCCGACCCCCGTGTCATGGCTACTCTGGCCCGCGACGCCGCCATGGTTGACGAGCAGGGCAATCTTCGTATGAAGACCCGCCGCAATCAGGCTCTGATCGAGGTCTACAACAAGCTCCGTCCCGGCGAGCCGCCGTCGGTCGACAGCGCCACTTCTCTGCTGAACGCGCTGTTCTATGACCCCAAGCGCTACGACCTCGCTCATGTCGGCCGCTATAAGTACAACCGCAAGCTGTCCCTGTGCGACCGCATCAGCAACCGCAAGGCTGCCGAGGATATCGTTCATCCCTACACCGGCGAGATCATCGTCGCCAAGGGTGAGGTCATCGCACGCGAGACCGCAAAGTACATCCAGAACACCGGTATCAATTCCGTATTCGTCGTTGTGGATGATCAGCCCGAACCCTTCCGCGTTCTGGGCAACAACTTCGCTTTCCTGAAGCCCTTCCTGCAGAACTACAGCGCAGAGATGGCTGCCCGCTACGATGAGAGCGTTGCGCCCATCCGCGAGCGCGTCCATGTGCCCACTCTGCTGGCAGTTCTGAAGCGCGTCGAAGAAGACGGCCTCGAGCTGAATCAGGCTCTGAAGGAAGCACAGAAGGATCTCGTTCCCAAGCACATCCTGAACGATGACATCCTCGCCTCCATGTCCTACCACTTCGGTCTGTTCCATGGCATCGGCGATGTGGACGACATCGACCATCTGGGCAACCGCCGCCTCCGTTCCGTCGGTGAGCTGCTGCAGAACCAGATCCGCGTCGGTCTGTCCCGTCTGGAGCGCGTCGTCAAGGAGCGCATGGCCATTCAGGATACCGAGAAGGTCCGTCCTCAGGATCTGATCAACATCCGTCCCGTCTCCGCAGCCATCAAGGAGTTCTTCGGCTCCTCCCAGCTGTCCCAGTTCATGGACCAGCCCAACCCCCTGGCTGAGCTGACCCACAAGCGCCGTCTGTCCGCTCTGGGCCCCGGC
>JAKSPZ010000013.1 GCA_024404395.1 Clostridia bacterium
TCCTGAGGTCTTCGTTCTCCGCAAAGGACGGGCGGGAAGTACCTGCCTGCTTGGAGATGTCCGGAGTCTTCAGACGCGCTTCGGGACGCACGGAGCAGAGGACGAACACGTTCCTGCTGCGGGGCGGGAGGAAGTAATTCTTGACCACAAGGGCACCGAGATCCTTGGAAACGCGGGTCAGCAGATCGAAATCGGCGTGATCGTGATGCATTTCCCGATGGGCGATGCCGAGGCTGTCCAGATGGGCGAGAATCTTATCGGCTGGTGTCAATGGTTCTCAGATCCCTTCCGGTGAGCATAAAGCCCGTGGTGCAGTCGCGGTTGAGCAGGCGGGACTTGACGCGCTCGCCATAGCGTTCACTCAGCTCGTTGACGTTCAGATTGGTGGCGATGGCGGTGTGACGTCCCGCGGCATAGCGCTCGTTGAGGAGCAGGAACAGCATCTCGCGGGTGATGTTCTGCACCAGCGGCTCGGTGCCCAGGTCGTCGATGAACAGGATGGGCGCGGCGGTCAGGGAGTCGAAAGTCTCCGTGTCCTTGCCGAAGGCATAGGCGCGCATGGCCTCAAAGAGGCGGTAGGCGGTGATGCGCACGGCGGAATAGCCGCGCTCGATGATGCGCTCAAAGGTGCAGTTCAATAGGAAAGTCTTGCCCAGACCCGGGGTGCCCATGAGCAGCAGATTGCGGGGCTTGAAGTCGGGGTACAGTTCGGCGTAGCGCTTGCAATGGTCGCGAACGATGAGGGTGTTGCGGCGCTGATTGCCTTCCTCGGGAATGAGGTACTCGTTGAAGTTGTCGAAGGTCTGTCCCTTCAGTCCTTCCAGCGCCTGATCGGCGTGGAAGCGGGCGCGCAGTGCGTCCTCAAAGCAGCTACAGAAGCGTGCGGGCGCTTCACCCACATAACCCGTATCCTTGCAGAGATCGCAGTGATACTGTAGCTCCAGCGCGTTTTCGGGCATGCCGACGGCGACGAGGCGGCTGCGGATCTCGCTGTTGAGACGGAGCCCCTCCTTCTGCATGGTCTCGGCGATCTCAACGCGGCGTTCCTGACTCTCGGCGCCCAGAATGCTGCGCATGGCGTTCATGGCCACATCGGCACGGGCGGCGCGGAGGCGGGCGATCTCGGGGTCCAGCGCGGTGGCGCGGTCCACCCGTGCGGCAAGCGCGCGATCGTTCTCAAGACGCTTGCGGGCATATTCTTCCAACAGGGCGTGGATGTGATCGGCGCGGGTCATTTCTGCTGTCCCTCCTCAAAGAGCTTGTCGAAATCCACCACCAGTTCGTCGTTGTACTGGCGATCGATGGGGCGCTGCGTGTAGTCGATGGCGGGGGCTTTGCCGCGGCTGCCCTTGGCGGCATAGGCGGCTTCCTGTTCTTTCACGAAATTGCGAGCGGCTTCCGCTTCGAAAGCACCTGCCGCCTGCCATTTCGCCAGCATGTTGGTGAGGCTCTGGAAGGCGTTGCGTCCGCGGAGGGCACAGCGCTCGGCGGCGAACAGGATGGTCTCTCTCGGGAAACCCTGCTCCTGCCAGTTGGCGTAGGTGTTGAGCATGGCCTGAGTCACATTGCCGTTGGCGCCCAGCACTTCAAGGCACTCGCGGACGGCGGCGTGGCGGAGGTCGTTTCCGCTGACACGATTCTCCAGCACCTTATCCAGATAGGCGAAGGACGGGCTGCTGGCTTTTGCGGTCTCGGCGCAGGCGGCGATGACGGACTTCTTATCCTGTTTCCATTCACCCAGCCATTTGTTGGCGAGGTTGATCTCGTCGATGGAGGGCTCACGGGTCTGACCGAACTGCACCAGTACCTCTTTGGCGACCTCGTAACCGTGACCGTTCATGGCGGTGAGGCGGTAGAGGATGGCTTCGGGGGTGTGGACATCGTACTCCAGCAGCTTCTGGAACATCCGATCGGCGGTCTTGAAGATCTCGGCGGGACGGGGCTTGGCAGCCTTGCTGCGGCCCAGTGTCCAGCGGATGAGCGTCATGACGCATTCCTGATCGATCCTGCCGATGTCCATCCAGTCCCGCGCCGTTTCGTACTGCTGGGGACGGAGGGTGCAATCTGCGGGGAAGAGGCTCTGCAGGTCGCGATTCAGATCCGAATAGGTCAGATATTCCTCCTCTTCGGGGGAGACGCGGCGCTCCACGGGCAGGATCTCGAACAGACCCTCCACGCTGGAGGTGCGGCGCACCAGTCCCTGGCGCTCCCAGTAGGCGAAGGCTTCGTCCAGCTCACTCTTCTTCAGGTTGAGCTTCTGTGCCATCTCGTCATAGGAAGCGCAGATCTCAGGATGGGATGCCGCCAGACGGGCATACAGATAAACCCGCAGACAGCCTTCGGGCGCTACGGGGAGATAATCCGAGAGGAAAGTATTCTCGATAAGGGTGAATCCGAGGGACGAATTGTCCTTGGCATAGGTACAGAAGGCCATATCATTCTCCTGTGGTCGATTCGTCGAGACGGCTCAGCTTTCGGTTCAGACGGTCGGCGCGGGTGTTCAGCTGCTCGGCGGCCTGAGTAGCCTGATCCAGACGCTGGCGTACGGTGCCGATGGCGTCGGTGAACAGCTTGAAATCGCCGCGGATCTGATGGAGGGTGTCGATGATCTCGCCGCTGCGCCGTTCCAGTGTGACGGCGCGGAAGCCCATCCGCAGGGAGGTCAGCAGCGCTGCCAGCGTGTTGGGACCGGCGACGAGGATGCGGTACTTCGTCTGCAGCTTTTCGCACAGACCCGGGCGGCGTACGGCTTCGGCGTACAGGCTCTCCACGGGCAGGAACATCACTGCGAAATCTGCGGTCTGCGGTGGACGAATGTACTTTTCGGAGATGAGCTTTGCCTGATCGGTCAGTGCCCGCGCCAGCGTTGCACTGCACTGGGTGACGGCGGCGGCATCGCCGCTCTCGGCGGCCTCGGTCAGGCGGAGGAAATCCTCCATAGGGAACTTGGAGTCGATGGGAAGCAGGGCTTCACCGTCGGCGGCGGGCAGACGCACCGCGAATTCCACCACATTTCGGCTGTCGCGGGGGATGGCGGCGTTCTCGATGTACTCATCGGCGGACAGCACGTCGCTCAGCAGAGCACGGAGCTGCACTTCGCCCCAGATGCCGCGGGTCTTGACGCCGCCCAGCACCTTTTTGATGTCGGTGAAGCTGTCGGCCATCTGATGCACTTCGCCCAGTCCCGTCCAGACTTCCGAGAGCTGGCGGGTGACGCCTTCCAGGGAGCGGCTGAGGTTGCCGCTGAGGCGGGACATGTTTTCGGAGTCCGTGCGGCTCATGCTCTCCAGACGGCGATCCATGTTGACCTGCATCTGCGCCTGCTGGCGGGTGACGGCTTCGGTGGCGGCGGTGAGGGCACGAATGTCCTCGCCCAGCGTACGCATGGTGTTTTCCGTGGCTTCGCGCTCACGGCGCATGCGGGCGGCGAGCCGTCGGGTATTCCCGCGACCTGCCAATAAGCCTGCGACCGCCGCCACCAGCGCGAGAACGGCGGCGACGGCGATCACATAAACAGCAATATCGGGCATATGATTACATTTTCTCCGGAGCGGCGATACCGATGAGATCCAGAGCCAGCGCAATGACGCTGCGGGCGGCTTCCGTCAGCTTGATGCGGGCGGAGCGGACGCCGGGCTCATCGACCATGACCTTGTGCTCAAAATAGAACTTGTTGTAGGCCTGAGACAGGTCCACGGAGAAGCGGGTGATCATGGAGGGTTCGCTGCGGTTCAGGGCATTCAGGGCGATGCCGGGGAACTGCTCGATGAGGCGGATGACATCCTGTGCCTCGGGATCGGCAAGGGCGGTGTAGTCGGGTGCGGCGGTGTTCTCGCCGGCCTTGCGGAGGACGGAGCAGCAGCGGGCATGGGTGTACATGACGTAAGGCGCGGTCTCGCCGTCAAAGTTGAGGGCGCGATCCCAGCGGAAGTCGATGTCCTTGATGCGGCTGTTGTACAGGGAGAAGAAGATGACGGAACCGACGCCGATCTGACGGGCGATCTCTTCCTTGTTCTCCAGCTCGGGGCTCTTCTCCTTGATGATCTCGAGCGCCTTCTGAATGGAGGTGTTCAGCAGATCCTCCAGATAGACCACGCGGCCTTCACGGGTGGACAGGGTCTGACCCTCGTAGGAGACCATGCCGAAGGAGACGTGCTCGCAGTTCTTGTACCAGTCGTAGCCCATCAGCTCCAGCACCTTGAACAGCTGGCGGAAATGGAGATCCTGCTGGTAGGCGACCACGTACAGGGACTTGTCAAAGTCGTAGGTGTCCTTGCGGTACTTGGCGGCGGCCAGGTCGCGGGTGATGTACAGGGTGGCGCCGTCGGAACGGAGGATCAGCGCGGGCGCCATGCCGTAGGGCTCCAGATCGACGATCTGCGCGCCCTGGTCTTCCTTCAGAAGTCCCTTGGCGGCAAGGTCATCGATGATGGGCTGCATCTTGTCGTTGTAGAAGCTCTCGCCCGCGTAGCTGTCGAAGGTGACGCCCAGCAGGTCGTACACGCGCTCGGCATCCTTCAAGGTAACTTCCTTGAACCAGTTGAAAATGGACAGGGCCTCTTCATCGTCGTCTTCGATCTTCTTGAACCAGGCGCGGCCGATGTCGTTCATCTCGGGCTTGGCTTCGGCTTCGGAATTGAAGCGGACATACAGCTTGACCATGGCGTCCACGCCGCCGGCTTCGACCTCTTCCTTGTTGCCCCACATCTTGTAGGCGGCGATCATCTTGCCGAACTGAGTGCCCCAGTCGCCCAGATGGTTGACGCCGACGGCATTGTAGCCGAAGAACTTGTGCAGACGATACAGGGCGTTGCCGATCATGGTGGTGGACAGATGTCCGATATGGAAGCGCTTGGCGATGTTGATGGAGGAATAGTCGATGACCACGGACTTGCCTGCGCCGCAGTCATTGCTGCCGTAATGGGTGCCCTCGTTCAGGGCGCGGGAGATGACGGTCTCCGCGAAGGTGGCGCGGTCGATGAAGAAGTTCAGATAGCCCTTGACGGACTCAACGCGGGCCAGCATGGGATCCTTGATGGCGGCGGCCAGCGCGTCGGAGATCATCATGGGGGACTTTCGCAGACTCTTGGAGAGGCGGAAGCAGGGGAAAGCATAGTCGCCCATGGCGGTATCCGGGGGGATCTCCAGTGCCTGTGCGATCTCGGTGGCGGTCATGGCGGCGGTCTCGTAGACTGCGGTCATGGCATTTTCAATCATCTGACCGATGGAAAGCTTAAAATCCATAGTAATACAGTCTCCCTCTATCAGTTGTGTTCAATGGCAATGGGGAACTGGGTGATGCCCAGAGCGGCGTCGCCGTAGGGGACCAGTTCCATGACGGACTGACCGGCCAGTGCGCGGGCCTGCATGGGAATGCCGTTGGAGACATGATCCCATTCGATGGGCACGGTGCGGATCAGGATACGGACGCCGGCGTCTTCCTCGGCGCCGAAAGCGGACATGCGCTCGTCGTCGAAGACCGTCTTCATGGGCTCGTCGTGGACGAGGGCGACGGACATGGGATCGTCGGTCACGGGCAGCACGGAGCCGTCGGCGATCTCGTTCCAGGTCACGTCCGCGCGGCAGGTCATGACCAGCGGACCGAACTCAACGGCCTGAGACTGGTGATGCCAGCGGGTGAGGTAAGGCGCGACGGGGAGCTCCAGACGCACGGTGTCGCCGGTCTGCCACTTGCGGCGGACGCAGGTGACTTCGCCGGAGCGGACCTGCATGATCTCGCCGTCGGGCAGGTAGATGGTGGGGGTACGGGTGCCCTTGGGGATGGGCAGGTAGACGGGGAACTCCACGGGCTGCTTCACCGCGACCTCGATGCGGACGGTGCGGGAGAAGGGATAGCCGCCGGAGACCTTCAGCTTGATGGGGGTGCCTGCGACGCTGTGGCGCACGGAGCAGGGGGCGTAGGAGACGGCCTGCAGACCGTCGTCCTCGGTGGCCATCCACAGGGAGGACACGAACTCGGGCCAGGCGCGGTGGACGCTGTCGGGCATGTCCGTGGTGTAGCGGACGGCGGTGTCCTTCAGGTCGTAGCGGCGGGCGGGATCTTCCTTGCCGGTGCGGTTGGTGGTGTGGCAGCGGCGGCAGCGGGTCATATCGGCGTTGAAGGCGGCGGGCAGTGCGTTGAAAGCGACCTTCTCAAGAACGGCGGTCAGATCCTCGCAGGGATCGCCGATCTCGATGAGGGTCTCCAGCGTGTGCATGAGCTCCGCAACGGCAACCACGTCGGTGCCCTGAGCGGGATTGCGGCCGTTGATGCGGCTGTCGCAGGTGTAGAGGCCGTTGGCGACGCCGTGTGCCTTCATCAGCTTCTCCCAGCCGAAGCGGAAGCCGTTCTGCTCTTTGAAGCCGGACTTGAACTGGTTGATGATGCCGGGGGCCTTCAGACCGAGGGCCATCATCTCACCGTCGGTGATGTAATTCTGAGACTGGAAGTAGGGACGATTCTCGCCTTCCAGACGTTCGCCGCCCGCGATCTCCTCACGGATGCCTTCCTGCAGGCGGTCGGCCTTGCAGGCGCGGCTCATGGGCATGGTGTTGGTGAAGGCGTGCAGCACGTTCACCCAGTCGATGGACTGAGAACGGAGCTTGAAGCACAGATCGATCAGATGCTTCTGACCGGTGATGTTGTACAGCCACAGGGCGTGGGCGATGAGCTCGGTGGACATGGCCACGGCGCGGTCGGACAGATAGGCGGTGCGCATGGCGATGATCTGCTCACGGAAGAAGCGATCCATCCACTTCAGGGTACGCTTGTCGCCGCTGATGACGAAGTAGCGACGCATGGTGCGCATGGCGTAGATGAGATCGGAAATGTCGCCGACCCGGCGGTCATCGGTCTCAAGGTAGTCCAGCATCATGCCGGCGATGCCGAAGGCGCGCTCAACGGCGGCGTCATCTTTCATCACGCGGGCGATGAGCAGCAGACCGTCCAGTCGCTTGGCGACGGATTCGAGGTTCTCGGCGGTCACCTCGGTGACCTCGGTCAGCAGATTGGCGGACAGTCCGGCATACTGCTTCTGCAGCTGATCCTTCAGCCAGCCCTTGGGATGGATGGCACCGGGGGTGAGGGCGGAAAGGGTGTTGGGGGTCAGGGGGGCACGGTTGAAGATCGGTTTCATCGCTTGTCACCTCGAGTCAAAGGTTCAAAAATATGGTATTCGCATTCGATGCGTCCGTTGTAGTAGCGGCGGCGGCGCTGGGCGTAATGGCCGTAGGCGCGCTCGAAGCCCATGTCGCCGGAGAACACGCACACGGACCACTCGGGGTGGCGCTCGTGGAGGATGCCCAGCTGACGGGCGATGGAATGGGCGGCGCGTTTGTTATCCAGACGCTCGCCGTAGGGGGGATTGGCGACGAACACGCCGGGGTCGCCGGCGCGGGTCACATCGCGAAGGTCCTTGACCTCCAGCGTGATCCTTCCCGCAAGACCTGCCTGTTTGATGTGGCGCTTGGCAAGCTCGATGGCTTCGGGGTTGATGTCGGAGCCCGCGACGCGCAGGGGGCGCTTCAGACCCTCTTCGAACTTCATCTTCGCTTCCGTGCGGATGGCCTCGATCTGCTCGTAGTTGCGGGCGACCACCGGCCAGGATTCCATGGCGAAGGTGCGGGTCAGTCCCGGGGCGCGGTTCAGCGCGATGAAGGCGGCCTCCACCAGCAGGGTACCCGTGCCGCAGCAGGGATCGTAGAAGGCCTCTTTGGGATGCCATCCGCTCTGGAGGACCAGGGCGGCAGCCAGGGTCTCGCGGAGGGGCGCTTCACCGTTCCAGGTGCGGTAGCCGCGCTTGGAGAGGGCGTCGCCCGAGGCATCCACGCAGACGACCACTTCGTCGTTGCGGATGGAAACGTCTATCTGGAAAAGCGCGCCGGTCTCGGAGAACCAGTCGGTGCCGTAGGCGCCCTTGAGGCGCTCGACCATGGCGCGTTTGACGATCTTCTGAACATCGGAGGGGCTCATCAGCGTGGACTTGACGCACTTGGCTCGGATGGGGAAGCGGGCATCCTCGGGGAGCATCTTCTCCCACTCGATGGCCTTTACGCCTTCGAACAGATCGTCGTAGGTCTTCGCTTCGAACCTTGCCATCTCACGCATGATGCGGTCACAGGTGCGCAGCCAGAGATTGGCGCGGAAGGCGTCGTAGTAGCTGCCCTCGAAGGAGGCACCGCCCACGTCCATGACGTGCACGTTCTGCATACCCAGGCGCTTCAGGTCGCGTCCGGTCATGCCTTCCAGACCGAATGCGGCGCTGGCAATCCATTTCATTTACCGATTCACTCCTCAAAATACAGGGATCATGGCGAATTACAGCCGTCTATTCGCCCAAATATATTATAATCAAATTAGCCGACTTGGGCAAGTAAAATTGAACTTTTAACGAAAGAAGCGGGATTTAATTTCCTATAAGAGGTATATTTGCTTGACGCACTCCACAATGTACGATATAATTAGATTGATAAGTTGTCACAAGTTACCATAAGAAAGTGGTGTTTATATGTATAATTCCCGCCTTCCCGAAGAGAGCGTTTCCCGTCTGGCCGATGCCTTCCTGTCGCTGAACAGCCGCGAGGAGTGCTACATGCTCTTTGAAGATTTGTTTACCATCCGCGAGGTGCAGGACCTGGCCCGCCGTCTGGATGTGGCCATCATGCTGCGCAACAAGGTGACCTATACCGATATCGTGGCAAAGACCGGCGTTTCCACGGCGACCATCGGCCGCGTGAACCGTTCCATCGTCTACGGTGCCGGTGGCTATGACTGCGTGCTGGATCGCCTTTCCGATACCGAGGAGCCCAAGGCATGATCGATCTCAACAAACTGAATCCCGAGCAGCGTGCCGCCGTCGAACAGACGGAAGGCCCGCTGCTTGTTTTAGCAGGTGCGGGCAGCGGAAAGACCCGCGTGCTGACCTACCGCGTGGCGCTGCTGCTGGAAAAGGGCGTGGCACCGTGGAAGATCCTGGCCATCACCTTCACCAACAAGGCGGCGCGCGAGATGCAGGAGCGCGTGGAAGCCCTTGCGGGCGAAGCCTGCGATGATGCCTGGATCTCCACCTTCCATTCCGCCTGTGTCCGCATCCTCCGCCAGTGCATCGAGCGGCTGGGCTACAAGCGCTCCTTCACCATTTACGACGAGAGCGACTGCCAGACGCTGATCAAGAATATCCTCAAAAAGATGAACGTCACCGAAAAGGAGTACACGCCCAAGCAGGTGAAGTTCATTATTTCCGATGCAAAAAATACCGCGCTGGGTCCCGACGAGTGGCTGAAGCAGTCCGAGGGCACCTTCCGCGACAAGAAGCTCCGCGACATTTATGCGGAATACGAAAAGACCCTGAAGAGCAACAACGCCCTTGATTTCGACGATCTGCTCCTCAAGACCCTGTACCTCCTGACCACCGATCCCGAGCTGCTCCGCTACTGGCAGAACCGCTTCCAGTATGTATTGGTCGATGAGTTTCAGGATACCAACGATGTGCAGTACGAGATCGTCCACCTGCTGGCGTCGGAACATCGGAACCTGTGCATCGTGGGCGACGACGACCAGTCCATCTACGGCTGGCGCGGCGCCAATGTCGAGAATTTCTTCGCCTTTGAAAAGGATTTCCCCGAGTGCGTGACCGTCAAGCTGGAGCGCAACTACCGTTCCACCGGCAACATCCTTGATGCCGCCAATCAGGTCATCGCGCACAACGCGGGCCGAAAGGAAAAGATGCTGTGGACGGAGGCGGATGCGGGCGACCTCATCACCCTCTACACCGCGGCGGATGAGCGCACGGAGGCGGCTTTCATCTGCGGGCGCATCCAGAATCTGCTGAGAGATGGGACCAAGCCCGGTGAGATCGCCGTGCTGTACCGCACCAACGCACAGTCCCGACTGATCGAAGAACAGCTGGTCAGGACCCGTTTGCCCTATCGTGTATTCGGCGGACAGAAGTTCTATGACCGCAAGGAAGTCAAGGACCTGCTGGGCTATCTGCGCTTGCTGGTCAACAACGACGACGATATCTCCCTGCGCCGCGTCATCAACGAGCCCAAGCGCGGCATCGGCGAATCCACCGTGGACAAGCTGGCGGAATACGCCGAGGAATGCGGTATGCCCATGATGACCGCCCTTTTCCTCACCGACGCTATCGATCTGGGTTCGAGACCCAAGAAACTGCTGGCGGCGTTCTCCGAGCTGCTGTTGTCGCTGGCCGCAGACGCCGAAAACATGAGCCCCGCCGAGGTGCTGGACATGGTCATCGAGCGCACGGGCTATGTGAAAGCACTGGAAGCGGGGAAGAGCGAGGAAGATCAGAGCCGCATCGAGAACATCAAGGAATTGCAGGGCTCTGTGACCCAGTTCACCGACACGCATCCCGGTGCGACCCTCTCCGATTATCTGGAGAACG
>JAKSPZ010000130.1 GCA_024404395.1 Clostridia bacterium
GGCAGCGCGGGGGTCAGGGCGGTGACCTTGGGGACGTGTAAGGCGCCCGCGGCGATGAAGAGCATGTGATCGGTCGTCACCGGACCGGACTTGGTGTTGACGGTGGAACCTTCGACGATGGGGAGAATGTCGCGCTGGACGCCCTCGCGGGAGACGTCGGGACCGTGCCCGCCGCCGCGACCGGCGACCTTGTCGATCTCATCCAGGAAGACGATGCCGTCCTGCTCCGCGCGGCGGATGGCCTCGGAGTAGACCGCGTCCATGTCGATGAGGTTCGTCTCTTCCTCGGCTTCCAGAATGCGGCGCGCCTCGCTGACGGGGACCTTGCGCATCTTGGTCTTCTTGGGCAGGAAGTTGCCCATCATGTCGTTCATGTTCAGGTCGGTGCCGGGGAGCTCGCTGCGGGGAGTGAATTCCTCCACTTCGATCTCGACGATCTCGTGCTCCATCTCGCCGTTGCGCAGGCGGGTGCGGATGTCGCCCTGACGGACCATCAGCTGAGAGCGCTCTTCGGGGCTCTGCTCGGGCTCCTTGGGCTTGTTGCCCAGCAGGATGTCGATGGGGTTCATGGGCTTCTTGCGGGGGGCGTTGGAGAGCAGATCCACCAGACGGTTCTCCACGTTGATCATGGCGCGGGAGCGGACCTTGTCGGAATGCTCGCCCTTGACCAGGCGGATGGCGGCTTCGATGAGGTCGCGGATCATGGATTCCACATCGCGTCCCACATAGCCGACCTCGGTGAACTTGGTGGCTTCGACCTTGACGAAGGGCGCGTCCACCAGCTTTGCCAGACGACGGGCGATCTCCGTCTTACCGACGCCGGTGGGTCCGATCATCAGGATATTTTTAGGGGTGATCTCTTCGCGAATGTCCTCGGGGAGGCAGGCGCGGCGATAGCGGTTGCGCAGGGCAACGGCAACGGCACGCTTGGCGTCGTCCTGACCGATGATATAGCGGTCAAGCTCGCGGACGGTCTCGCGGGGGGTAAGCTGAATCATGGGGGTCTCCTTTATACGGTCTCGACGATGATATGGTCGTTGGTGAAGACACAGATCTCCGAGGCGATGTGCAGCGCCTTGTCGGCGATCTCGGGGGCGGACAGCTCGGTGTTGTCATACAGCGCGCGGGCGGCGGCATAGGCATAGTTGCCGCCGTTGCCGATGGCGAGAGTGTTGTCATCGGGCTCGGTGACTTCGCCCGTGCCGGGTACCAGCATCAGGTTGTCCTTGTCGGCGCAGATGAGCATGGCTTCCAGCTTCCGCATGGCTTTGTCGCTGCGCCAGTCCTGTGCCAGCTCCACCGCGGCGCGGGGGAGGTTGCCGGAGAACTGCGTCAGCTTGTCTTCAAATTTCTCGGAAAGGGCAAAGGCATCCGCCACGGAGCCGGCGAATCCGACGACCACGCGGCCGTTGTAGATGCGGCGCACTTTGCGGGCGTTGCCCTTCATGATGGTGGACTGACCCATGGTGACCTGTCCGTCGCCGGCGAGGGCGATGACGCCGTTGCGGCGCACGCCGCAGATGGTCGTACCGCGGAAAGGGCTGGTGGGTTCGTAGTTAGATTCCATATTGGTTGATTACCTCCGTAAGGGTCTGTTCGGCGCGCTCCGCCATCTTTTCATAGCGGTTGCGCTTGCCGCGGACGCGTTCGGTCAACGGCTCCAGAATGCCGAAATTGCTGTTCATGGGCTGGAAATTGGCGGAGGGCGTGCAGACGTGCTTCGCCAGCGCGCCGATGACGGTCTTGCCGGTAAAGTCGGGCTCGGGGATACCCTTCAGGGCATGAGCCAGACCGATGGCGGCGGTCAGTCCCGAGGCGGTGGACTCCATATAGCCCTCGACGCCGGACAGCTGACCGGCGAAGCGGAGCATGGGATTGCCCTTCAGCGCGTAGTTCGCCTGCAGCATGTCGGGTCCGTTCAGATAGGTGTTTCGATGCATGACGCCGTAGCGGGCGAAGTCGGCGTTCTCCAGACCGGGGATCATGGAGAAGACGCGCTTCTGCTCGCCCCACTTCAGGCGGGTCTGGAAGCCCACCAGATTGTACATGGTGCCGGCTTCATTTTCCTGACGGAGCTGCACCACGGCGTAAGGCTCCTTGCCGGTGCGGGGATCGATGAGACCCACGGGCTTCAGGGGACCGAAGGCCAGCGTCTGGCGACCGCGGGACGCCAGGATCTCAACGGCCAGACAGCCTTCGAAGACCAGCTTCTTCTCAAAGTCGTGCAGCGGGGCAAGCTCGGCTGCGATGAGGGCATCGTAGAAGGCGTTGTATTCCGCCTCGTCCATGGGGCAGTTGAGATAGTCCGAGCCGCCGCGATCGTAGCGGGAGGCACGGAAGACCTTGGTCATGTCCAGCGATTCCGCCGTGACGATGGGCGCCGCCGCGTCAAAGAAGTGCAGGGACTTGGCGCCGGGCAGCTTTTCGATGGCTGCGGTGAGGGCGGGATCGGTGAGGGGACCCGTTGCGATGATGCAGGGACCCTCGGGGATCTCCTCCACCAGTGCGTTTTCAACGGTGACCAGCGGATGGTTCTTCAGCGTCTCGGTGATGTAATCGGAGAAGGCGTGGCGATCCACCGCCAGCGCGCCGCCCGCGGGAACGCGGGTCTTCTCGGCAGCGGCGAGGATGAGGGAATTCAGCTTTCTCAGCTCTGCCTTCAGGACGCCCGAGGCGTTGGTCAGGTGCTCCGCCTTCAGGGAGTTGGAGCAGACCAGCTCGGCGAAACCTTCCGTCTTATGGGCGGGACTGAATTTCACCGGCTTCATTTCGATCAGTTTGACGGGGATGCCGCGGTTCACCAGCTGCCATGCAGCCTCGGAACCCGCCAGTCCGCCGCCGACGATCGTTACATAATCATTCGGCATCTTCGTTTCCTTTGCTTTCCACCTGCACGCGGGTGCGGCAGGTCTCGGCGGTGCACTCATGGAAGATCGCGCCGTTGCGGCCGCGCTTCAGGACCATGTTGCTGCCGCACTTGGGGCACTTGTCGGCAACGGGCATATCCCAGGACGTGAAATCGCACTCGGGATACTTCTCGCAGCCGTAGAACTTGCGGCCCTTCTTGCTCATGCGCTCCAGCACCACGGAACCGCACTTGGGGCAGGGCACGTCGATGCTCTTGAGCAGGGGCTTGGCGTTTCGGCACTCGGGGAAGTTGGGGCAGGCCAGGAAGCGGCCGTAGCGGCTCATCTTGTAGACCATCATGGCGCCGCACTTGTCGCAGGGGACATCGGAGACCTGATCGGCGATGCTGACCTTCTCGATGTTCTGCTCGGCTTCGTCCAGCGCGACCTTGAAGGGATCGTAGAAATCGCCGATGACCTTCTTCCAGGGCATGGAGCCGCCTTCGACGTCGTCCAGACGGTTCTCCAGATCGGCGGTGAAGGTGATGTCAACGATGTCGGGGAAGTGCTGACACATGGTCTCGTTGACGATGTTGCCCAGCTCCGTGGGGACGAGGCGCTTGTTCTCGCGGGCGATGTAGCCGCGGCTGATGATGGTGGAAATGGTGGGGGAGTAAGTGGAGGGGCGACCGATGCCCTTCTCTTCCAGCGTGCGCACCAGGCTCGCCTCGGTGTAGCGGGCGGGGGGCTGGGTGAAGTGCTGGGTGCCTGCGGCTTCGCCGTTCTTGGCGGCCATGCCTTCCACCAGATCGGGGAAGGAGCGGGCGATGGTCTCCTCGGTGCTGTCGTCGGTGCCTTCCTCGTAGACGGAGGTGAAACCGGCAAAGCGCAGCTTCTGCGCGGTGAAGTGGAAGCGGATGCCGTTGTCGCTGTCGATATCCACCGCAAGCACATCGTACTGGGCGGGGGCCATCTGAGAGGAGACGAAGCGCTCATAGATCAGCTTGTAGAGGCGATACTGATCGTGGGTGAGCATGGACTTGATGCTCTCGGGGCGGCGGGTGACCACGGTGGGGCGAATGGCCTCATGGGCATCCTGCGCGGACTTGCGGGTCTTGTACAGGTTGGGCTTTTCGGGGACGAAAGCTTCGCCGTACTGTTCGCAGATCATGGCGCGGACGGCTTCCAGCGCCTCCTCGGCGGTACGGGTGGAGTCGGTACGGATATGGGTGACCAGACCCTGAGGACCTTCCTTGCCCAATTCAACGCCTTCGTAGAGCTGCTGGGCGATCTGCATGGTCTTCTGG
>JAKSPZ010000131.1 GCA_024404395.1 Clostridia bacterium
GTTCTGGCGATCCTCCGCCGGCAGCGCTTCGCCGGTGACCAGACTGTCGGAGATGGTCAGCAGGGACAGGGCATTCTTGCCCGCGGCGGCGGCATTCAGGTAGAGCGCGTAGGTCTCCATCTCAACGCACAGGACACCCAGCTGCATGAGCTTGGCGGAATCGCTGTCGCCCTTGCCCTGATGATAGAAGGTGTCGGAGGAGAACACGGGACCGGGAACCACATTGACGCCCAGCTTGGTGCCCGCGGCGACGGCCTTGGTCAGCAGTTCGTAGGAGCAGGTGGGGGCGAGGGTGCCGTTGAAGCCGAAGGAGCTGCCGTAATTGGAGTTGGTGTAGGCGCTCATGCCCGCGACCACGTCGCGGAGCTTCAGCTTGCCGGTCATGGCGCCGGCGGAACCGACGCGGATGATGTTCTGCACATTGTAGATATTGAAGAGCTCATAAGAATAGATGCCGATGGAGGGCATGCCCATGCCGGACGCCATGACGGAGACGGGCTTGCCGTGGTAGGTGCCGGTGTAGCCGTGCACGCCGCGGACGTTGTTGACCAGCTCGGCATTGGTGAGGTAGTGCTCAGCGATGTACTTTGCGCGGAGGGGATCGCCGGGCATCAGCACGGTGGGGGCAAACATGTCGGCGGTAGCGGCGGCGATGTGGGGGGTTGCGAGACTGCTCATGATTAACACTCCTTCATTCTGATTCTCAGGATATCGCCCGGTGCGACAGGCGCATCACAGGCCATGGTATACATTTCGGAAGGTCGGGCGGCGGCGGATTGCGCCACGCCGTTGTTGTCGATGATGTCTTTGGCGATGAAGCTCTTGCCCAGCGTGTCGGGTGAGAGAATCTCCACGCGATCGCCCTCTTTGATGCGGTTGCGCACCTCGATGCGGATGCGTCCCTCGGGCAGGATCTCCTTGACCACGCCGACGAAGGTGCAGTGCTGGATGTAGGCGCCCGTGTCGGGCATGTGATGCTTCAGCTCGCCGAAATAGAAGCCCATGGAGTAGGGACGGTGGCTGGCGGCATCCAGCTCCCGCTTCAGCAGCCTGAGACGGGCGGGATCGGTGTTGCCCGCGGCGATGTCGTCCAGACGCTTGCGGTAGGCGTTGACCACGGTCGCCACGTAGTAAGGCGTCTTCATGCGGCCTTCGATCTTGAAGGACGTGACGCCCGCCTCGGCGATCTGATCGAGGAAATCGATGCAGCAGAGGTCGTGAGAGGAGAGGATGGTGGTGCCGCGCTCGTCCTCTTCCACAGGGAAGAACTCGCCCGGACGCTTCTCTTCCTGCAGGGCGTAGGTCCAGCGGCAGCTCTGCGCGCAGGCGCCGCGATTGGCGCTGCGTCCCGTGAGGTAAGCGCTGATCATGCAGCGTCCCGAGTAGGACATGCACATGGCGCCGTGGACGAAGGCTTCCAGTTCCGTATCCACCCTGTTGTGCAGCGTGCGGATCTCCTCCAGAGACATCTCGCGCGCCAGCACGATGCGCTCGGCGCCGAGGCTGCGATAGACCTCCGCCGAGGCGAAGTTCATGCAGTTGGCCTGGGTGCTCACGTGGATGGGCAGATCGGGGACGGTGTTGTGGATGGTGGCGATGGCGCCGAGGTCGGACACGATGACCGCGTCCACGCCGATGTCCCGAAGGCTCGCGGCGTATTCGGGCAGGCGCTCGATCTCATCGTTATAGGCAAAGGCATTGACGGTGACATAGAGCTTCCGCCCGAGGGCGTGCACTTCTTTCACCGCATCCGCGAGGGTCTCCATGGTGAAGCCCACGTGGTTGGCGCGGAGCTGGAGCATGGGACCGCCCACATAGACCGCGTCCGCGCCGTAGCGCAGCGCCGTCTGCAGGCATTCAAGATCGCCGGCGGGCGCCAGCAGTTCAAGCTTATTCTTCATCATCTTCGGGCTTGTACTCCGTGTCGTCCCAGTCCTCGGGGCGGAGACCGATGTTGGTGCGGGCGCCTTCGATGCGGGGGTTCAGATACTTTTCGCACTGCGCGTTGGCATAGGAGGCGACGAGCGGGCGGTTGAGTGCGGGAACGAGCAGCATGTCGAGCACGGAGAGCGCCATGATGATGTAGATCGCGATGCCCGGCGCGATGAGGGCGACCACGATGGCGATGATCGGCACCGCGAGGGTCGCCAGCTTGATGCCCACAGCCAGAGGCAGGCGGGCGACGGTCAGCAGGATGGAATTGCGGATGAGGTTCATAAGGGAGAGCTCGTAGGTGACCATCATGGTATAGATGACCATCTCGGCCAGCTTCCAGATGACGAAGACCATGATCACCAGCACCAGCGGAACGGTGAACAGCACGCTGGACTTCGCGATGGAACCGTAGAAGCTGATGGCGACATAGGCCAGCATGGGGAAGATGCCGCTGATCAGGGAGACGCCGAGGGACTGCTTCCAGTTGCCCTTGACCGCATCCCAGAAATCGCTGAGGACGAAGGAGTGCTCGTCACGGGACCAGTTGCGCATAACGTAGGTGACGCCGGCGGTAAAGGGTCCGGTGATGAGGATGCAGGGGATGAGGATGATGAGATAGGCACTCGCGAGGCTCTGGATGGCTTCGAGGTCGATGACCTCATTTGCCGTCAGTGCTGCCAGATTCATGAGCGTCCAGATCGTGGCGGGGAGCCAGCAGAGGATATACAGCAGGTTGACACCGATCATGGCGGACCAGCGGGTCTTCAGCACTGTGCCGAAGAGCTGTCTGCGATTCTGAGGCATGCTCTGGACCGTATAGTCGCCCTTGCCGGATTTGCCGTAGAAGTAGTTATTCATCATGTTGCCGAAGAAACCCATTGTCAGACCACCTTTTAGAAAAGTACCTATATTATAGCATGCACGGGAAACCGATTCAACCGTGGCGGACGAAAAGTTGTGAATGAAGACAAAACTTTGAAAAAATCAGTTGAACCGCTCCTATGTTTGGGGTATAATACCCTATATTTATGACTGGAGGTATGCTTATGCGTGCTACCGAAATGCGGATCTCTGTTCCGACGCTTGTGAATAATGCGAAGGCACTGCGTGCGCGGGTGCCCGAAGATATCAAAATGCTGTGTGTTGTGAAGGCGGATGCCTACGGTCACGGCGCGGTGAAACTGGCGAAGGCGCTGAGCGGGATCGCCGATGCCTACGCGGTGGCCATCGTTGAGGAAGCCGAAGAGCTGAGAGACAACGGCGTCGAGGGGATGATCGTCATCCTCGGCGGCGGCAACGAATCTTCTCTGCAGGCGGCGGTCCACTGCGGCGCGTCTCAGGCGGTCTATACCACCGAAATGCTTCGCGTACTGGAGGCGGAGGCGGTCGCTGTCGGCAAGCAGGCCAAGGCGCACATCAAGCTGGACACGGGCATGTCCCGCATCGGCGTCCGTACCGACGATGAACTGGCGGCGATGCTCGATTACTGGAAGCAGTGTCCTCACGTCGATATGGAAGGCTGCTTTACCCACTTCTGCGTGGCGGATACGGACCCCGTATTCACGAAGAAGCAGAACGATCGCTTCAACGAGATGATTGAAAAGATCCATGCTGCGGGCTTTGCGCCTATCTGTCACGGCGCGGCGTCCACTGCCATGCTGAAGCCCGAGTGCCGTCACGATATGGTCCGTGCGGGCATCGGTCTCTACGGTTCCTGCATGCCCGAAATGGGAACGGACATTCAGAACGCCCAGACCCTTGTCACCGCGCCTGTCCGCATCGAGACCATCGAGGCGGGGGAGACCGTGGGCTACGGACGTACCTTCACCGCATCCCGTCGGACCAAAGTCGCCACCTTGCCCATCGGCTACGGCGACGGCTATCCCCGCATCCTCAGCAACCGCGCTTCCGTGCTGGTCAAGGGCAAGCGCGCCCCCATCATCGGCCGCGTGTGCATGGATATGATCATGGCGGATGTGACCGACATTCCCGAGGTCACCGTGGATGATGAGGTCGTGCTCATGGGTCGTCAGGGCGATGAGGTCATCACCCCTGACGAACTGGCGGAACTGGCGGAGACTATTCCCTATGAGATCATGCTCGGCTTCGGACCGCGTGTCCGCCGGGTCTGGGAGGATTAAATCATGACCCTCATGGAAATGTGGCTGAGCCGTCTGCTCCCCAAGACCG
>JAKSPZ010000132.1 GCA_024404395.1 Clostridia bacterium
GATCCGCCAGCGCGTGCTTTACGATGGCCGTCGCCTTCTCGTAGCCCACCAGCGGGCAGAGGACGGTGGCCATGGCGGTGGAGTTCATCAGGTTCTCGCGGCACATATCGCGGTCGGCGGTGATGCCCTCGATGCAGTATTTCTCAAACACGCCCGACACGCGAGTCAGCAGCAGGATGGACTGGAAGAGGCTGTCGAACATGATGGGTTCGAAGGCATTGAGCTCCAGCTGACCCGCTTCCGCCGCCATGGAGACGGTGGTATCGTTGCCCGCGATGCGGAAGGCGACCTGACTGACCGCCTCGGGGATGACGGGATTGATCTTGCCCGGCATGATGGAAGAACCGTGCTGGCGGGCAGGCAGGCGGATCTCCTCGAAGCCGCCGCGGGGACCGCTGGACAGGAGGCGCAGGTCGTTGGCGATCTTCGACATCACCAGCGCCGTGTTTCGGATCGCGGCGGAGATGTCCACGAAACCGTCGACATTCTGGGTGGCGTCCACCAGGTCGTCGGCGCGGCGGAGAGGCTCCCCCGTCTCCTCGCTCAGCAGACCCACCACATTGTCCATGTAGGCGGCGGTGGTGTTGATGGCGGTACCGATGGCGGTGGCGCCGATGTTCAGGACGGTCATGGTCTTGCGGGCGTCGCGGATGCGGTCCAGACCGCGGGCCATGCCGTTGGCATAGGCGGCGAATTCGCGACCGAGGCGGATGGGCACGGCGTCCTGCAGCTGGGTGCGTCCCAGCTTGATGACGTCCTCAAAGGCTTCCGCCTTGGCGCGCAGGGCGGTGATGAGCCCTTCAAGGGCGGTCTCCAGACCGTCCAGCAGGCGGAGGACCGTCAGCTTGCCCGCCGTGGGGAACACATCGTTGGTGGACTGGGACATGTTCACGTGATCGTTGGGATGGACGATGTAGCTGCCGCAGGTGCCGCCGAGGAGCTCCGTGGCGCGGTTGGCGATGACCTCGTTGGCGTTCATGTTGGCGGAGGTACCCGCGCCGCCCTGAATGGGATCCACGATGAACTGATCCCGCAGCGCGCCGTTCAGGATCTCGTCGCAGGCGGTGACGATGGCGTTCTCATACTCGCGGGGCAGCCGTCCCGAGATGCCGTTGGCGCGGGCGGCGGCCTTCTTGATGCGGACAAGGCTCTCGATCATTTCAGGCAGCATCTTCCGACCGGAAAGGGGGAAGTTCTGTCTTGCACGATAGCTCTGGATGCCATAATATGCGTTTTCCGGCAGTTCTGCCATGCCGATGGAATCATATTCTTTGCGTGTCATGAGCCTTACCTCCAAGGATCTTTGCTGTCATTATTATACGCCGACGGCGGTAATAATGCAAGATTCCCGTCATATTTTACATTCAATGCAATTCCTGCATTATTTTTCGTAACCTGCAGGAATTGCGCAGCGTTGCGTAGATGGATTTTTATCCATGAAAAATAAGCCTTCTGCATTTTTAGCCTTTCAAGCTTCAGTATTGGGGTTAAAAATATGAAAAGAATGCCGAATTTGCAATTTATTCGTTGCAATTCCTGCACTTCGATTGTATAATGTCCCCACTGCGAAAAAGCAGGCTGCGGTTTTTTTACAGCCGTAAAGCCTGATTCGACATTAACAGCAAGGGAGTTTTGAGCAATGGAGCTTAAAAACGCATATCTGATCGACCTTATGGAGCGCGTCGAGAAGCGCAACCCCAACGACAAGCAGTTCCTCATCACCGTCCGCACCGTTCTGGAGAGCATCCAGCCCGTCGTCGAGGCTCGTCCCGAGCTGATCGAGCGCGGCGTCATGGAGCTTTTTGTTGAGCAGGAGCGCGTCATCAAGTTCCGCGTACCGTGGACCGACGACAACGGCAAGGTCCATGTCAACCGCGGCTACCGCATCCAGGGCAACAGCGCCATCGGTCCCTACAAGGGCGGCCTGCGCCTCCATCCCTCCGTTACCGAAGATATCCTGAAGTTCCTGGCCTTCGAGCAGACCCTGAAGAACAGCCTGACCACCCTGCCCATCGGCGGCGCCAAGGGCGGCTCCGACTTCGACCCCAAGGGCAAGTCCGACGCCGAAGTCATGCGCTTCTGCCAGTCCTTCATGACCGAGCTGTTCAAGTACATCGGACCCGACTGCGACGTTCCCGCCGGTGATATCGGCGTCGGCGGCCGCGAGATCGGCTACCTGTTCGGCCAGTACAAGCGCCTGACCAACCAGTACTGCGGCGTCCTCACCGGCAAGGGCCTGAGCTTCGGCGGCTCCCTCGCCCGCACCGAGGCCACCGGCTACGGCCTGTGCTACTTCACCGAGGAAATGCTGAATGACGCCGGCAAGTCCTTCAAGGGCTCCACCGTTGTCATCTCCGGTTCCGGCAACGTTGCCATCTACGCCTGCGAAAAGGCGACCCAGCTGGGCGGCAAAGTCGTCACCATGTCCGACTCCAACGGCTACGTCTACGATCCCGACGGCATCGATCTGGCTGCCGTCAAGCAGATCAAGGAAGTTCGCCGCGGCCGCATCCGTGAGTACATCGCGGATCATCCCAACGCCACCTACACCGAGGGCTGCTCCAATGTCTGGTCCGTCAAGTGCGACATCGCCCTGCCCTGCGCCACCCAGAACGAGATCGACAATGCTTCCGCTCAGAAGCTGATCGACAACGGCTGCACCTGCGTCTCCGAAGGCGCCAACATGCCCACCGTTCCCTCCGCCATCGAGCTGCTGCAGGCCGCAGGCGTCATCTTCGGACCCGCCAAGGCTGCCAATGCCGGCGGCGTTGCCACCTCCGCTCTGGAGATGTCCCAGAACTCCATGCGCTACAGCTGGACCTTCGAAGAGGTCGATGCCAAGCTGAAGAACATCATGGTCGGCATCTACCACAACATCGCCGATGCTGCCGAGAAGTACGGCCTGAAGGGCAACTTCGAAGCAGGCGCCAACATCGCGGGCTTCCTGAAGGTCGCCGACGCCATGCTGGCTCAGGGCGTTTGCTGATTTGAACCTTAGCAAAGCCCCTGTCTTTACGGCAGGGGCTTTTCGTACGGAAAGGACTTCTGTTTTATGAACCGCAACACCGCGTCCCTGCTCCTGATCGCCGCGGCTGCCATGTGGGGCAGCGGCTTTGTGACGTCGAAGATCGCCATGGGTGGCGGACTGCTGCCTTTCGAGATCGTGCTCTATCGCTTCGCCATCGGCACGCTGCTGACGGGCATCATCTTCCACAAGCGCCTGCGCCGTCCCACCAGGACCGCCATCCGCACGGGCGTGATCCTCGGTCTGCTGACGGTGCTGACCTTCTCTCTGGAGATGATCGGTCTCACCGCCACCGACGCCTCCAAGGCCTCCTTCCTCACCGCCACCAACACCGTCACGATGCCCCTCCTGAACCTGCTGTTCTTCAAGGTGAAGCCCACCAAGCGCCCTCTGATCGCGGCGCTGGCCGCCATGGTGGGCGTGGGCTTCCTGACGCTGAACAACGGCTTCAGCCGCTTCTCGTTCTGGGATATCCTGTTCCTGACCGACGCGCTGACCTACGGCCTGAACACCATCGCCATCGTGAAGTTCGCGGGGGACGACGATCGCATCCAGATCTCCTTCTTCCAGTTCCTCACCACCGCCCTCTTTATGGCGGTCTTCACCGCGTTCCAGGGGACGGGCGGCACCTTCACCACCCCCGTGGTGTGCGCCGTGCTTTATCAGGCGATCTTCCCCACCGTTGTGTGCTATATTCTGAAGAACGTCGCCGTGAAGTACATCTCCCCCGTCCGCGCCACGCTGATTTTGGCCACGGAGAGCATCTTCTGCACCGTTCTCTCCGCCCTGATGCTGCACGAGACCATCGGATTGCACATCATCCTCGGCAGCGCCTTGATCATGACGGGCGTTTTGCTGGAGAGTCTGCGGACAACGAAACAGTAAATGAAAGCACGGGAACTCGTTCCCGTGCTTTTTCATTGGAATGATACATCATTCAATTAATCATCGGTCGCCGCGGCAACGGCAGCGATATTCTCTGCATCAACAACCGTTTTTTCTTTTTCCCGGCACAACTTAAAAAGAATATCGGTGTAATCCATCGTCGAATCGAAGTCGTTTCCGAATTTTTCTTCAATCCAATTTAAATACTCAGA
>JAKSPZ010000133.1 GCA_024404395.1 Clostridia bacterium
CTTCCTTCTCGGATGCGGTGCCGCGGTTCTCGTTGGCGTTGATACGCTCGATGGCGGCAGAGCCGACCATGCGGCGCAGCTCGGCGGTGTGGGATGCAGCTGCCTCCAGCTGAGTCTTCTCAGCGTTCAGGCTGCGGACTTCCTCCAGCAGGGCGGCGGACTGTGCATCATCATATTCGGGCTGAGCCATCAGGCTGCGGATCTCGGTCAGACGTGCTTCGATTTCATCAATTCGCATGTTTATACCTCCAGTAAAAGTTTGAGTGTGTTGGTTTTGTTTTTATTCTCAGCGATTTTACGGCGCTCCTCCGTAAGCGCAGCGATCAATCCGTCGCTGTAGCTTCTCGCAGAAATTTCGGTTGCGTCATTGGCGGGCAGGCTCACAGCCGACACGTCAAAGAGTTTGGAGATGCGGGTGATCCGGCGCAGGATCGTGACCACATCATTCTCATGATCCTCGGTCTCGGTGCGCTGATCTTCAGCGACGATAAAGCCGAAGGACATCTTGGTCGTGTAGCCGCCCTTGATCTCCTCATAGAGCTGGCGGCCGATGGTGGTGCCGCCCAGATCGATGACACATTTCAGGCCCTTGGCATCCACGCTCAGATGCAGCGTGCCATTGCCGGTGCGGGCGAACACGCGGCCATGGTGGTCATACTGAACGATGACGTCCGTCATGTCGCAGCCATCGAAGGCATTGGGGTCGATGGTCTCATCGATCTTGTAATATCTGCCGTCACACAGACGGTAGACGGTGCCAAAGGTGGTAGCATAACCCTCGACGATGTAACTGTCCTGCGCATCTTCCGCAGACCGGACGCAGATATTCCCGATGGGGATATTGCGATATTCCCGGCCTTCCGTCATCTTCCGAAGCAGCTCCGCAGGAAGCTCCCCGGTGACGGTCTCGATATCATTCGGCATCGTTATCGTCCTCCTTGGTTGATTGATAATTGTTCACGGTTCCGTTGACGGCACCGGCCTCATCGGCGGCCTTATACTCGCCGCGGATGCGGTAGACCTGACCCTGACCATCAGGCAGGGGAGCGAGGTTGAACACATCGCGCCACTCGTCCACATTGATTGCACCGCGGTCGAGTGCCTGATTCGCGAAGTTCAGTTTGTCGGCGTTGGACATGTACTGCAAGCGGTTGGCCGTTGCCATTACGCCGGAGTCGCCTTCCAGCGCACCCAGCAGGCGCAGCATGTCGCTGAGCACCTCGGACAGCTGGATGCTCCACGGCTCAATTTCGCCTTCGTAGTAGGCAGACCAGCGGTCGCCGTAGGTCTTATTTTGAAGAACATCCTCGTTACTGCCAAAGTAGTCGAAGACGTTCGCCTTGATGGCCTTCATCTGACCCTCGTCAACGACATAGTGGTCAGCCTTGATCTGCGTCGGATTCTGGAAGCGGTAGTCAAACAGAAGCAGGCCGCCGCCGGATCCGGAGAAGTTCTGCTTGTTAAAGTTGTCGCGGATGTCGGTCAGGTCTTTGGGATCAGCCATGTTTCCCATGCTCGCCATGAAGCGGTAGGTCGCGGCGCTCTTGGTGGCCTCGATAATGCCCTGATTCTGAATATCGATCAGCTGCCGCGTCTGCTGCAATGCCCGGTTGTCATCCCCAAAGAAGTCGTTCCGATACTGGAACTTGGTCAGGATGCCGACCTCCCAAATAGGCATCTGCACATAGCCGCCGGTCGGGAAACGCATTGCAAGCATCGGCGTGTCGGTATCGCCGACCACGGTGCAGGAGCTTGGCAGCACCGGATACAGGGCATTCACCCGGCCGTACTTGTCGAAGGCCGGGACGATGACGCAGGTATTATCCACATCATAGATGGTGCGCACCCGATCGAGGAACTGCGACCACGTCTGCAAGGTGTTCGGGCGTTTCAGTCTGGTGGCCAGCGCGGTGGCGCCGTGTCCGTAGAATTCGACTTTGAGCTTGCTGCAATGCTTTGCGGCGGCATGGATGGTCGCTCTGATCAGCGCGTCCTCGTAGATCGCGCCGCCGGTCGTGGTGAATGCGGGCTGGTATGCCGTCAGCGCAGTGTATATCGGCTGGGACGGCTGAGCGGGTGCGGAGGCAGGCCGTCGGCCAAAGATCCGCTCAAACAGGCCGCGGCGCTCAATATTGGTATTGTCCATATCATTTCCCCTTGTTTCGCAGCTGCGCACCGATCTCCGGATCCCACTTTTGACGGACGGTCAGAGCGTCGATGAATGCGGCGACGCCGTCGATACGGGTACGGGTGCCGATCTTGACGATCATGTGCCGATTTTTGGCGGTATCGGTTTTCAGTGCTGTGTTGTAGAAGTGGATTTTCAGCAGATTGTTATTGCCGATATGCACGCGGCGCTCCTTGATCAGCGCCCATGCGTCATTGATGACAGGGGTCAGATTGTAGCCCTGTTTGACGCTATCGAGATGGAAGCCGTATGCCTTCATCTGATCAACAAAATAAGTAGAAGAATAGTTGTCATATCCGGTTTTAAGCGGGTACAGTTTGTATTTTTCTACGACTGCGCGATACCAGTCGTAACAGTCCTTGTAATCGACATGCTCTTCGCCGCTCAGCTGGAGGAAGTCCTGCTGGCGATACAGGTCATATGGTACGCCGTCCTCGTCGATGGCCTTTTGCAGCCGGTTTTGAGGCATGAAGAACTTCGCGAAAACGTATATCTCGCCGTGCTTCTCGACTGCGATACAGCAGGCAGTGAGATCCAGCGTCTTTGACAAGTCAACGCCTCCGACGCAGTAGCAACCGGCGAAGTCTTCCAGCCGGAGGGGGTCGCCGCACATGGCCTCGATCAGTTCGCTCTCAAGCCATGCCACCGAGGAATTCTGACGGACACATGCATACTTCGTCAGGAATTCCACGCGCTTCGACAGGGAGCCTTCCGCGACGGCTATCTCAGCACGAAGATACTTTTCCGTGATGCTGACGCCGAGATTTGGGTTGGACTTCTTCAGCTCCTCGATATCGTTCCACTTGTCCAGATCGTCGATCATGTAGATGAACGGGGCAAGGTGGGTCTCTTTGGAAGCACCGGTCAGCAGGGCGGTAGAACGCCGAAGAAGCTCGTCAAAGATGCCGTCGACCTCGTATCCCGGAGTAGACAGCGCCCATGCAAGGGGCTGCCGCCGGGATCCTTGGCCGGATTTCATGACTTCCCACTGTTTCAGACCGGCATCACCATGCCAGCTGCCGAATTCATCAGCGAAGAAGCAGGAAGGAGCATAGCCGTCAGACTTCTTCGATGCGAAGGCCTGCGCACGCATGAAGCTGGCAGTTTCCGGCAGATAGATCAGCCGTTGCCGAACATCGGCTAGTTCCGCAAGTTCCGGTTCAGATTCTACGATGGCTTTGGCAGCGTCGAATACGATTCGAGCCTGCTCCAGCTTAGGAGCGAGGCAGTAGATCTCACAGCCGTATTCGTCATCACAGAACAGGATATAGCTACCGCAGACGGCTGCGGTGGTCGTCTTGCCGTTCTTACGGGCAACGACCAGCACGATTTCATTAAACTGGCGAACACCATCCTCATCGACGATACCGAACACCACGGACACGAGTGCCTTCTGCCAGAGTTCCAGTTTGATGTAGTCATGCCGCCCCTTGCTGTGGTGGCACATGGTCTCTGAGAACTTGATAACGCGGTGCGCCTTCCGGTTGTCCAAAAACCACCGGCCATCCTCCAGCCCGTCCAAAACCATGCGGTACCATGCCCGCACCCATTTGCCGACGGTCTCCTGACCGGACTCGATTGCATCCCAGTATGCGCGGATGTAGTCAATCCTCATCGTCCAGCGCTCCCAGCTTGCTGTTCTTGCGGGCAGGCGTGGTGCCGAATTTGATAATGGCATCGGTCAGGCTGTCCAGAGTGCGGGAAAGACTGTCCTGATGCTTCTGGTACACATCCAGCAGCGGATTATGCACAAGGTTCTCCCGACCTTTGACATATTCTTTCTTGCAGGTCAGGCCGATGGACTCGATCTCAGCCGATACACGCATGACAACGGCCTTCTGATCATCGTACTTTCCGATCAGCTCCAGCACGATCGGGTTCTTGTCAACGCCGTAATCT
>JAKSPZ010000134.1 GCA_024404395.1 Clostridia bacterium
TGGATAAGCCCTTTATCGATGAAAAGCGCCGTGTGTTCAACATCATGTCCCTTGACGGCGTCAACAGCTGCGTATTCGGTACCGTACAGACCACCGGCCGCGCCATCGAATGGGCGATGAATGCCCTGAGCGCCGGCGATGTGAACACCCGCAACGAATGGGCAGCTTCCGTTCCCGCCGGCAGTAACGGACTTATCTTCCTGCCCTATCTTGAAGGTGAACGCTCCCCCATCTTCGATCCCTACGCCAAGGGCGTCTATTTCGGTCTCACACCCAACCACGGTCGCGAATACATGGCACGCGCCGCTTTCGAAGGCATTTCCTACGCACTTGCTGGTATCGTTGACATTCTTCGCGAGCGCATGCCTGTGACCGATATCAGCATCATCGGCGGCGGTGCGAAATCCACGCTTTGGAAGCAGATCATTGCCGATTGCGCGCGCGTGAACATTTGGGGCGTCAGCTCCTCCGCCTCGGGCGCCACTTCTCTCGGCGCAGCCGCCGCGGCAGGCGTAGCCGCAGGCATCTTCAAGGATCTGAACGAGGCAACAGGCTACATCCGCCGCACCACCTGCATTGCTCCCAATGCAGAAAACTATCCTGTCTATTCCAACCGAATGAAGCTGTACAACGCACTGTATCCCATGCTGAAGAACGCTTTCCGCATGGAATAACGCCGCAAGACCAAAGAACAAAAACAGAGCAAGGCAAAAAGCCTTGCTCTGTTTATTTTGCCTTCATCGATTCGCGGACCTCAGCCGCTGCGCTGAGCATGTGCGCCGCGTGCGACAGACTGCTTTCGCTGTCATCGGCGCCGCCTACGAGTCTTGACAGTTCAAGAACCCGTCCATGTTCATCCAGCCTGATCACATTGGTCTCGGTACGCTCGCCCACTACATTCTTTTCGACTCGATAATGGGCGTCGCCGAGCGCCGCGATCTGCGGGAGATGCGTCACGCACATGACCTGATGATCGACGGCGATCTTGCACATCTTCTCACCGACCACCTGCGCCATTCGTCCCGAAACACCCGTGTCGATCTCATCGAACACCATGGCGTCAACGCCTTCCGCATCTACGGAGATGGCCTTCAGCGCCAGCATGATTCTGGAAAGCTCGCCGCCCGATGCAATGGCAGCAAGGGGCCGCAACGGTTCGCCCGGATTGGGCGAGATCATGAACTCCACCTGATCCAGTCCGTTGGCCGTCGGTTTGGGTTCGGGTTGGATGCGGACCGCAAACTGCGTTCTTCCCATGCCGAGATCCGCCAGCTGCGCCATCACGCGCTTGGAGAGCACGTCTGCCAGTTCGGTTCTGGATGCAGTCAATGCTTCGCAGGCTTCGCGCAGTGTCTTGTCCAGCTGCTTGACTGTCTTTTTCAGGTCGCCGATACGGGCGTCTGCGGACTGGATCGATTCCAGTCGCTCGGAAGCCTTCTCGCCAAAGGCAAGCACGTCATCGATCGTCGGACCATACTTGCGCTCAAGCTTATCAATCAGCTCAAGGCGCGCAGACCAGCGGTCCAGTCTGTCCGGACCGACCTCGATCTTGTCAAATGCCGCCTGCAGAGCGTATCCGATGTCCTGCACGGTTACATAGGCACCTCTGACGCGATCCGCCAGTTCCGCATAGGCCTTATTGTAACTTGAAATCGCTTCCAGCGCCGTTACAGCCGCGCTGAGCGTCTCCTGTGCACTCGGCTCGCGACCGCCGCTGTAGACGCTTCTGACCGCCACAGAGAGTCGCTCACGGATCTTTTCCGCATTCTCAAGTACAGCCAGCCGCTCAGTGATCATTTCCTCTTCGCCACGCTTCAGGCGCGCAGCGGTGATCTCCTCGACCTGAAAGGTAAGCATATCCGTCAGACGTTCCTTTTCGGCCGCATCCGTCATGAGATGCTTCAAAAGGGACATGTTCTTTGTCCGCTCCTGATGAAGCTCGGCAACTTTCTGCTTCAATGCATGATGCGACTCTCCACCGAAAGCGTCAAGGAAATCGATATGCTTCAGCGGATTCATCAGCGACTGATGCTCATGCTGTCCGTGAATATCGAGGAGCAGCGCCGTCATCTGTTTGAGCTGTGCCAGCGTCACCACCAGTCCCGACAGCCTACAGATGTTTCTTCCGCTCCTGCTGATCTCGCGGGTGACCGTCAGCATTCCGTCTTCGCACTCAACGCCCAGCTCTTCCGCCAGCGCTTTGGCACGTTCGTTATTCTCAACATCGAACAAAGCCTGTACCGAACCTTTTTCCGCGCCCGTTCTGATGATTTCTCGATCGGAACGAGCACCGAGGACGAGGTTCATACAGTCGACAACGATGGATTTACCTGAACCCGTTTCGCCTGTAAGCACATTGAATCCCTGCGCAAACTCGATACGCAGCGATTCAATGAGTGCAATATTTCGAATTGTCAGTTCAATCAGCATGTTCTTGTTACTTTCTGATCAGGGTATTGAAGCGTTCCATGACTGCCTGTGCCGCCTCATCGGAACGCGTGATGATCAGCAATGTGTTGTCTCCCGCAATCGTACCCATGACTTCGCTCCACTTCATGGAGTCAATGGCTTCGCAGGAAGCCTGGGCAGACGCCGTCAGTGTCTTGACGACGATCAGATTATTGGCCACTTCGACATTGATCACCGATTCGGACAGGATCCTGATGAATCGGTCGTTCATGCCCTTCTCGGCCCGTTCTACCGTCGCGTACTTGTATTTGCCGTGCTCGGCAAGGACCTTCAACAGTCTCAGTTCCTTGATGTCTCTTGACACGGTCGCCTGAGTAACTCTGACGCCGCGTCGCTTCAGTTCCTCCGCCAACTCTTCCTGAGTCTCGATGTCCAACTCATCGATGATCTCAAGGATCAAACTGTGTCGCGCGCTCTTCATTTGTCAATTGCCCCCTGCTGCAATTTCCCTTAAAATGCCCATTCCGATAGCTTGGCGCGCAGCAGATCGAAATAGTTTCGATCGTGCAGACGCACAAATTTCGCCGTTCTGTCAGCGCGACGAATGGTAACCGACGCATCTTTACCATCCAACGGGATAAACTTTCTGCCATCCAGCACCGCGCGCGCACGCTGCCGGTCATCGGTCAAAGTGACCGTAATGCAATCCACAGCCGACACGACCACCGGTCGCACATTCATCATGTGCGGACAGATGGGTGTCAGTACAAAGCACTCCATGTTGGGCAGGACAATGGGACCACCTGCAGACAACGAATAAGCCGTCGAACCCGTCGCACTGGAAATAATCAGACCATCACCCGAAATATGGTTGATCTTCGTGCCGTTTGCAGCGTACTCCAGAGAAAGAATGCGAACTTCCGGATTGGATCGATCGATGACAATCTCGTTCAGCGCGAAATAGCTCTCCTCATCGCAGCCATCGACCGTCATCAGCATTCTTTCGTCAATCGTATAACGCCCTTCAAGGGTTTTTCTGATATCGTCTTCAAGGGTATCGGGCTCGACTTCCGCCAAAAAACCGAGCCGACCGACGTTGATGCCCAGAATCGGAATGTCCGCAGGAACTGCGATATCCAATGCTCTGAGAATCGTTCCGTCGCCACCCAAAACAATCAGCAGGTCACAATCCGTAAATGCCACAGCGTCAACCGCTTCCGGCATCGACAATGCCTTTCCAAGGCTATGGTTTACACTGAAAGAAACCCCGTTCTCAATGAGAATGCGGATAATACGACGTGCTACGTCAACGCCGACCGATTTCGTATCGTTCCATTGAATGCCGATCTTTGAAAACCGCACGTCTACCACTCCTCACGACATATTAATATTTAACCCTAAATTTCCAAAACTTACAAGCCCTTTGAGTTCGATTTAAAGAATTTGTCATAAGCTGCATCAATGACTTCGGTGACCGAACATTCTCGCGGTTGTACAGACGTATTCTCGGGTCCGATCATATCCAAAAGGAACTCAATATTGCCTTCGGGACCGCGGATCGGCGAGAAATCCAATCCCGCGATACGCCAGCCCAAAGTCGGGACGAAATCAAGGATCGAAGTGACGACTCGCTCATGAACCGCACGATCGCGAACAACGCCCTTTTCGCCGACTTC
>JAKSPZ010000135.1 GCA_024404395.1 Clostridia bacterium
CTATAATTCAATTCATCAAAATCGAAAGAAGTCCGATATCATGAAGCAGCTCATCTCTCTCCTTCTCGTACTGGTCATGCTGTCCGCCACCGCCTTCGCCATGACCCCCGCCAACTTCGAAAATGTCCCGAATGTTGAGGTCACCTACGACGCCGCCGCACCCGAAGCCTTCAAAGTCCGCGCTGGTTTCGGCGGCGAAGGACACCTCATCGCCCGCTATTCCAACGCCAGCTCGAAGACCTTCCTGCCGCTGATGTTCATCGCTTTCACCACCGATGAAGGCAGTGCCGAGAGCTTCGCAGTCCGCACCGATTGCCGGCGCTATGCGGTAACCCGCAGCAACCTCGCTGCCGCAGGCCTCACCGTCATCGATACCGAAGGCACCATGCTGGTGAGCCCCGCCTGCATCGATTTCTTCCGCGATGTGGCCACTTCCGAGTACGCCCGTGTGACCATCGACGGACAGAGCCGCATGGTCACCGACACGGAGCGCAGCTGGCTTTCCGCCTTTATTGCTGATTATGACAGCGACATCGCACCGCTGATTGAGAGCAATGAGACCGTTGCCAAGGTCTACACCGCGCTGGCACCCACCGTCACTTCCGCCGACGCCGAGCCCATCACCCCCAGAATCGAAGCCATCCGCAGCGCCGAATACACCGAGTGCCATATGGATGATCGCAGCGAGACCGTCGCCGCCGTTCAGCAGGGACTCATCGATCTCGGTTATCTGGGCGGACGTGCCGACGGCATCTTCGGCAAGAAGACCGCTGCTGCCGTCATCGCCTTCCGCTCCGATAACGGCATGGAAGCGACCGCTGTCGCCGATGCAGAGATGCAGATCGCCCCTGCCATCGCCCTCCTTGCCGACTAAAGACAACAGCAACACCGCCTCAGTTCGATGCGGTTTTTTATTTTGCTGTAATTACTTTACGACGCCCTTCTGCAGAAGAACATTGGCGTAAACGGCGGTCTCGCCGGTAGCAACGATGCAGTAGCTCTTCTTGGCCTTCTCATAGAAAGCGAAGCGCTCCATGTGAGAGGACTTGGTGCCGGGCTGATGCTTCTCGACAACTGCCTTGATCTCGTCCCAGATGGGGCACTCGATCTTGCCGACATCGGAGGGAGTCAGCTCCATCAGAGTGACGGGGGCATCAACATAGGTGTCCAGGGGCATGAGTGTCAGGATGGCATCGAGGATCTCGACAACGCCGTGACCGTCCATACGGGTCAGAACGCAATCCTTGGAGTTGGAAGCATGGGGATAGTTGCCGTCACCGATCATCAGGGTGTCGCCATGACCCATTTCCATAAGAACCTTCAGCAGTTCGGGAGACAGAATATTCGGAATACCCTTAAGCATTATAAATCATCCTTTCATATGCCGCACACTGTGCGTTATCTGTTTCCATGATAGCGCAATAACCACAGATTGTCAAGGACAAGAAAAAACCATCCTTTCGGATGGTTTTTTCGCTTATCCCTTACTTCAGGGTGATGATCACGCGACGATAAGGCTCTTCACCCTCGGAATGAGTGGTGACGTCGGGATCGGCCTGAAGGGCGGAGTGAAGAATGCGGCGCTCATAGGGATTCATGGGCTCAAGGGCAACGCGGCGACCGTTCTTCTTGCAGCGGTTTGCCATGCGATGTGCCAGCTTGCGCAGCGCTTCTTCACGCTTCGCACGATAGTTTTCGGTGTCCAGGGTCACGCGGAGGTAATCCTCACGACCATGGTTGACATTCAGGCTGGTCAGATACTGGATAGCATCCAGGGTCTCGCCGCGGCGTCCGATCAGAATGCTCATGTTCTCACCGGTGAGAACCATCTTCAGCTGCTCTTCGCTTTCCTGAACGGCGATCTCGGCGGGGACATTCATCTTCTCGGTCAGACCTGCAAGGAATGCGCGGGCATTCTTGGCGGTCTCGCTGAGATCCTCTTCGGCGGTGGGCTCGAAGGGCTCGGCTTCGACGACGACTTCGGGTGCTTCGGTCTCAGCGGTCTCGACGGTCTCGGGCTTGGGCTGAGAGGACTTCTTGCGGCGATTGCGGGAACGGCGCTTGCGGGGCTGCTCGGTCTTTTCGTCGGCGGCATCCGCTTCGGTCTCGGCCTCTTCCTCAACGGCAGGCTCTTCGACCTTAGTCACGTCCGCAACAGGCTCGGCCTTTTTCTTGGGGGCATTCTGCTTGGCGGGTTTCTGGTCCAGAGAGAACACGGGCATTTCGATGCCGCTGTCCTTCTCCTTGAGGGTCAGCAGTACCTTTGCGGGCTTGCCGAAGATACCAAACAATCCGGGGCTACCCATTTCAAGAATTTTGGTGTCGACATCGGTAATCGAGCAGCCAAGAGCCTCAACACCCTTGTTGATGGCCTCTTTGACAGTCTTACCGGTCATTTCGATGGATTTCAAGGCAAATTGCCTCCTTACTGTCATTGACCGCCTGTCGGCGAATCATAATTAATCTTCGATGGTCTCGGCTGCCTTCTTTGCTGCTTCGACTGCATCCTGATGCTCCATCCACTTGTTCAGGGCAACGTTCTCAACGATCATGATGACGTTGACGGCCATCCAGTAAATGGAGAAGGCACCGGTCGCGGTGGCGCAGATCCAAACGGAGAACAGGGGGAAGAACCACTTCATGAAGCCGCTGTTCATGGCATTGTTGGCAGCAGCTGCGGGATCGTCTTCCTGCTTGGCGATCTCACCTTCGGGCTTGGGCTGAGAGGGCATGGTGACCTTGGTCATCAGGAACTGGCTCAGACCGGCCAGGATGGGCAGCAGGAACAGACCGTTTGCGTACTGGAAGAGGTTCGCAAAGCTGGTGGGCAGCGTGAGGAGAGGCTTGAAGAACACGAAGTTCAACTGGACCTGACGGAATGCTTCGCCGCCGTACTGAGTCAGCAGCGTGGCATATTCGGGCGTAGTAAGGAACTCGCGGGCGATCTCGATGTTCTCTGCGGTCAGGATCTTGGAGTAGCTGACCTGAGAGATCGCGAGGAGCTTGTCACCTGCGGCGGGCAGGATGGTAGACATGAAAGAATCGGGCTGGAACACGTTCTTGATCCACAGCCAGCTCTGAAGGGTGGGTGCGATACCGTCCTTCATATCGAGGATCATGCGGATGGTGTGCTCGTTACCGACAACACGCATCGCGGTGAACATGAAGATCAGAACAGGCCACTGGAACAGCATGGGCAGACAGCCGGCAGTGGGGCTGACATGCTCTTTTCTGTAGAGCTCCATGGTCTTCTGATTGAGCTTCTCTTTGTCGTTGGCATACTTCTTCTGAAGTGCCTGAATCTTGGGCTGAATCTTCTGAGTAGCGCGCATTGCCTTTCTGGACTTGATATCCAGAGGCAGAACGATGAGGCGGATGAAAGCGGTGAAGACAACGACCGACCATCCGTAGTTATGCACCCAGCTGTAAATCCAGTTCAGTGCATTGACGAAGAGCTCATTAATCCAGTTTATCATTACTGAATCCTCCTGCGGGATTGGATTGAACGCATATGAAAAACACCCCTTCCGCCGTCCGCTTCCACAGCAGACCCTGCGGTCTGTGCGACAGACTTACGGAACGGGATCGTATCCGCCCTTGCAGAACGGATTGCAGCGGAGAATACGGCGAAAGGCGAGCCAGCCGCCCTTGATGGCTCCGTATTTCTCGATTGCTTCCATGGCATACTGGGAACATGTCGGTCTGAACCGACAGCAGCCGGGATGCAGCTGCGACAGGTTGCGGCGGTAGAACCGAATCAGCGCGAGCATCAATCGCTTGGGGATGTTTCGCATGGAGCCGCCTCTGTCTTCACGGGTTCGCTGTTGCGGACAAGCTTGGCGCGGGACAATACGTTGCGCATTTCCTCCGCCAAGGCTTCGTGGGTAATCTTCCCCATCGAGTTACGGGCTACGAAGATATACTTCCCACACTTCAGTTGGTAGCGCATCATGCGCACCTCTTCCCGCATCCACCTGCGAAGGCGATTGCGGGTGACCGCTTTTCCCACCTTGGCCGACACAGAGAAGCCGAACCGCTGCTCTTTGCCGTTCAGATAGATCAACACCATGTTTTTT
>JAKSPZ010000136.1 GCA_024404395.1 Clostridia bacterium
ATCCCGCTGTCCGTATCCGGCAAATCCCACTATTATTCCAGAAAGCCCGTCAAATGATCGGCTGTCGATACGTTTCTCCGTTGGGGACCATACTGCTGGCGGCAGACGACACGGGTCTCACCGCGCTGTGCTTCGAAGGACAGAAGCACGTGGAAAAGGCCTATCCCGAGGTCACGATCGGAACGTCTCCGATACTTGAACGCGCCGCAGAATGGCTGGATGACTACTTCGCGGGGAAGTGTCCCAATACGGATGGTATTCCGCTGAATCCCTCGGGCACCGACTTTCAAAAGGCGGTGTGGAAGCGGCTTCAAGCCATCCCCTACGGTTCGACCGTGACCTACGGCGCTCTTTCCGCGCAGGTCGCCGTTGATCTCGGGAAGGAATCCATGTCCGCCCGCGCGGTGGGTCATGCGGTGGGGATGAACCCCATCTCCCTCCTGCTCCCCTGCCACCGTGTCATCGGCGCGGACGGCAGCCTCACGGGCTATGCCGGCGGCATCGACCGCAAGATCGCGCTGCTGAAGCTGGAAGGTGCACTCAAATGAAAAAGATCGTTCCCTTCGGAACGATCTTTTTCATTATTTGTCTTTTCGTGCGATGACCAGATCTCTGGTGACGGCCTGCTCGACCCAATGCTCGAAGCCGTCGTAGAAGCCGCCCTCCAGAGGCGTGAGTCCACCCTCGGCGAGTCGGGCGCGAACGCGGTCGCGCTTCAGAGTCTGAGCGTTGAAGGACACCGCCACGGTGCCGCCGGGGATCAGTGCGCCCCGCCAGTTTGCAGCGACATCGCCCACCAGACGCTCCACGCCGTCGCCGTGACCCGCGTGCTGTACACCATAGGGCAGGTCACACACGATCAGGTGGAAGCGGTTTTTGCCGAAGGCTTCACGGGCGTGCTTGGCGTCGGTCATGGCGAAGGTCAGGGACGTGGTCTGCTTCTGCTTGAAGTGCTCCGCCGTGTCCGCGAAGGTGAACTTCGTGAAGGGCGCGGGCTTGCCGCCCTGCACCGTCAGACTGCCCGTCTTGGTCTCGTGCTTGACGCGATGATACTCCAGATAGCGTTTGAAGAAGGTCTCGCCCTCCTTCAGTCCCGTGCGGTCGAGATCCGCGCCCACGGCGTCCCAACCCATGTTGACGGCATTGAACAGGGTGGTGCCCCGTCCGCACATGGGATCCAGCAACGCGATGTTGCTGTCGGGGGCGGTAAAAGTGCCCGAGTACAGCGCCACGTTCATGAGCAGCTGCGTGAACAGCTCGTTGGTCTTGCCCTTGTACTTGAGGATACCGGGCAGGTCCTCGCCCAGTTTGCAGTCCTGACGTCCCGCCACGGGGGTCAGCGCGCCGTTGTCATTGCCAAAGAGGCCGTAGGTCAGGGACATGCGGCGCACCGCGTCCACGGCGTTTTCACGCAGGGACTCGGCGGCGGTCAGTTCAAGCGACGGGATGCCGGCGGTCTCCGTCTGTTCGATGACGACGTCCGGTGCGATCTTGGACAGCATCACCGACAGCTCGGAAAATGCCAGACGATGGGCTTCGGCGCGATAACGCGGATTGGCATGGGGCCAAAGAAGTACCGTATATTTCATGTTGCACTCTCTGCTTAAAATAATAAAGAAAACAGCCCCTTTGACAGGATCAAAGGGGCTATCATTGGCTTAATACTTGCGCTTGCGAGCAGCTTCAGCCTTCTTCTTACGCTTTACGCTGGGCTTCTCGTAATGCTCTCTTTTTCTTGCTTCGGCAAGGATACCATCACGAGCGGTCTTACGCTTGAAACGGCGCAGTGCGCTTTCCAATGATTCATTTTCCCGAATGCGTACCTCGGACATGTGCTTTCCCTCCCCTCGCGATTAAATGGCATACGCCAATGTAGCATGGGGTTCGCCACAAATGACATTATACCCCATCGTATAGGCATTCGTCAAGTCATTCATCCAAAAAACCGAAATTTCACAAATACGTCATTCAAGCCATGTGATCGGCCAGCTGTGCGCCGCCCAGCACGTGAATGTGCAGGTGGTTGACGGACTGTGCGCCGTTCTTGCCGCAGTTGCTGACGATGCGGAAACCGTCTTCGGCAACGCCTTCCTGCTTGGCGATGATCTTCACCGCGTTCAGCAGCTTTGCCATGGTCTCGCCGTCGCACTCCAGAATGTTGGCCATGTGCTTCTTGGGCAGAACCAGTACGTGAACGGGGGCCTGGGGATTGATGTCGCGGAAAGCGAAGGCCGCGTCATCTTCAGAAACCTTGGTGCACGGGATCTCGCCCGCGATGATCTTGCAGAACAGACAATCCATGGTTTTCATCTCCTGTTATTCTTCGGCAAGGGCGGTGGTGCCGTCGGTACCGATAATCCTGACGTCGGAAAAAGTGTTGGGAATGCCGCGCCCGCGAACGCGGACGTAGTTGCCGGTGTAGCCCTCCGTCTCGCCGTTTGCGTTGCAGGTCTCCCAGAGGACCGACTGTGTGGTCCCTACTGTGTTTTTGACGAAGGCTTCCTCCAGTTGGTTCCCGATGGCGATCAGCGCCGTGGCGCGTTCGTGCTTCACAGATTCATCGATCTGGTCGGGCATGCGGTCCGCCACCGTTCCCGAGCGGCGGGAATAGGGGAAGACGTGGAGGCGCGCCAGTCCGCACTTGCGAACGAAATCGCAGCTCGCCTCGAACTCCGCATCCGTCTCGCCGGGGAAACCGACGATCACGTCGGTGGTCAGGGCGCAGTCGGGCATGGCGGTCTTCAGGGCGGTAACGGCGGCATAGTACTCATCGGGGGTGTAGCGGCGGTTCATCCGCTTCAGCACCGTTTCGCTGCCCGATTGCAGGGACAGATGGAACTGCCGCGCCAGTCCGGGCATGGCGGCCAGCGCTTCCGCAAATTCGGGGGTCGCCACTTTGGGCTCCAGAGAACCGATGCGGACACGGCGAACACCAGGGGTGTCGTGCACCGCGCGGATGGCGTCGATGAGGGTATCGTCGGTACCGCGACCGTAGCTCGCCATGTGGATGCCCGTGATGACGATCTCACCATAGCCCGAATCCGCCAGTCGCTTGGCTTCCGCACGAACATCCGCCAGCGGCATGGAGCGCACGGGACCGCGAACGGTGGGAATGATGCAGTAGCTGCAATAGCGGTCGCAGCCTTCCTGGATCTTCATGGTGGCACGGGTCTTGCCCTCGTGGCGCACCACGAACAGGTTTTCAAAGGATGCACCTTTCAAAGGCGCCACTGCGTTGATGGTCCTGCCTTCCGCCAGCGCCTGCTCGAACAGCTGCACCGCTTCGGCTCTGCGCTGAACGCCCACCACCAGCTTCACGTTATCCATCTCGGAGATGGAATCCGCCTCGCGCTGAGCCAGACAGCCGCAGACGATGATGCCGCAGTCGGGATAATTGCGCGCCATGCGGCGGATGGTCTTCAGCGATTTCTTGTCACCCGTACCCGTGACGGTGCAGGTGTTGATCAGATAGACGTCCGCCTCGCTCTCCCAGGGCACGGACACATAGCCCGCGCGCTCGAAAGCCTCAAGCATGGCCTCGGTATCATACTGATTGACCTTGCAGCCGAGGGTATATACGGCGATCGTTTTCATTTGCAATCCCCCCAGAGCGTCATGACCATGGCGGCGGATGCGATAGCTGCGGTCTCGGCACGGAGGATCCTGGGACCCAGGGTGACGGGCTTAGCGCCGTAGCCCTTCATCACTTCGATCTCCTCGGGGCTGATGCCGCCCTCGGGACCGATGACGATGCCGATGTTCTTTGCGTCGGGATAGGCTTCGTAGGCTTTGGCGAGGGTCAGACCCTCCGCCTCCTCCCACGGCACCAGCAGAAGATCGCATGCGCTCATCTTCTTTGCCGCCTGCTTCAGGGACATGGGCGTGCCCACGACGGGAACGGTACCGCGACGGCACTGCTTGACCGCCTCCCGCGCGATGCGGTTCAGGCGCTCCTGCTTCTTGAGTCCGTCCTTTTCGTTGCCCTTGACCACACAGCGGGTCATGTTCAGCAGTTCAAAGTCCGAGACGCCCAGTTCTGTGAGTTTCTGCACGATCCACTCCGCCTTGTCGGCCT
>JAKSPZ010000137.1 GCA_024404395.1 Clostridia bacterium
CTTGTAGTCATCGGAACCGATCCAGACCGCGCCCGCGTAGTAGCCGGTGATGCCTGCAAAGGTAACGCCGATGTTGTTGGTGTTGGTACCCGTCTTGCCCGCGACGGTGATGCCTTCAAAGTTGGCACTGAAGCCCGTACCTTCCTGGGAGACGCAGCCCTTCATCATATCGATGAGCATCCACGCTGTGGAAGGCTTGAAGACCTGCTGAGTCAGCTGGACCTCTCGGGCATCGATGTAGACGGTACCGTCATGGTTCAGGACCTGCGTGAACGCGTAGGTCTCCTGATAGGTGCCCGAGTTTGCGATGGCACCGAAGGCCGTTGCCAGCTCCACCACCGAGGGATGGGAAGAACCCAGCGCCAGACCCGAACCGTTGGCAAGAATGTGATCGGGATCGATGCCCAGCTTCAGCAGATACTGAACGGAGTTCTCGATGCCGACATACTCGTACAGAACGTGGGCCGTGGAAGTGTTGTGGGACTTCATGATGGCGTAGCGCATGGTCTCTACGCCGGTGTAGCTGCCCGTGGAAGAGAAGTTCTTCGGGAAGCCTTCACCGCCGACCCAGCCCTTGATGGGGATGGGCAGGTTCAGAACAGGTGAGCCGGGGGACGCGCCCAGATCGATGGCGGGACCGTAGACCGCCAGCGGTTTGAAGGAGGAGCCGACGGGCATCTTGACCTGATAGGCTCGGTTCAGCTGCAGCTTCTGCACAGGTTCGGAGCGTCCGCCGACGATGGCGACCAGTTCGCCCGTATGCCAGTTGATGACCGCTGCCGCCGCCTGCGGCTGTATGACCGTCAGATACTCGCCGCCGCCCAGAGAGGACTGACGGGAGGTATCGTTGGAATAGCGCATGGCGGGATAGTTGTTCCAATCGGTAATGGTCTGCTGGACCGCTTCCTGAACCACAGGGTTCAGAGAAGTGTAGACGCGGTAACCGCCGTTGCGGAGCTTGGTCTCCATGGCGCTGCGGTTATAGCGGGTGTCCTCCAGACCTTCCACGCGGAGCATCTTGGTGACGACATCGTAGATGGCGTACTCGACATAGTACGCGTTGTCGTACATGGCCGCGGTGGTAGCGGTGGAAGTGGGAATGACGCTGAGCCGCTGACTCATCGCCGTATCAAAATCTTCCTGAGAGATCATCTGCTGTTCCAGCATCTGACGCAGGACCCAGTCGGTACGGTCTTCGATGGTCTGAGGATTGCCCTGACCATAGTAGCAGCGGCGGGGATTGTAGCGGTAGGGATTTCGAATGATGGCGGCCAGACAGGCGCACTCGCGCAGAGTGAGCTGATCGAGGCTCTTGCCAAAGTAATCCTGCGCGGCGATCTTCACGCCGTAGCTGGAACCGCCCAGATAGATAACGTTCAGATACGCTTCCAGGATCTCCTGCTTGGTCAGGTGCTTTTCGACCTCGACCGCCAGATAAGCTTCCTGAACTTTTCGGCGATAGGTCTGGTCACTGGAAAGCATGGTGAGCTTCACCAACTGGCAGGTCAGGGTGGATGCGCCCTGGGTGCTGCCGCCCATGAAGTTGTTGACCAACGCACCGATCTGACGCTTGATGTCGATGCCGTGGTGCTCGAAGAATCGGGCATCTTCGATGGAGATGACCGCGTTGATCAGGGTAGCGGGGATCTCATCGATCTCGACATATATTCGGTTCTGGGAGCCCTTGAACTCGGTGATCAGATTGCCCTGTCCGTCATAGATGAAGGAGGTCTGTGCCTGCGCACCGATGGCCTCCAGATTGACCTCGGGGGTCGTATCGATCCAGGCTTTGGCAATGCCCATCACCACGCCGCCGCCGGCCACGCCGATCAGCAGTGCGACGAAGAACAGCATGCGCATGGTCATGAAGATGACGGATACGATGAAATTCTTCTCACGCTCGCGGGGTTTGAAGAAAATATATTTACGGCTCATAATGCCTCCGAATGATAAGTATACAGCATTATTATACCACAGCCGAAGTGGATTTCAAGCGCATCTTGTAAACCTGCTGTGTCAAAATCAAGAATGTTCGGACGTCACTTGATGAAAGCATCGATCAGTCGGATGGCTTCTTCCAAAGGCTTATCGTTCATATCCAGCCAGACGATCTCCTTGTCCCTGCGGAACCAGGTCATCTGCCGCTTGGAGAACTGCTTGATGGCGATGCCCAGCAATTCCAGCATCTCTTCCTGCGTGGCGATGTCGCCGATGAGATAGCGGGTGATGAAGCGGTACTCCAGACCCAGCTTCATCATGAATTCCACCGTGGCACCGTCGGCCAGCAGCTGACGGACCTCATCGATCATGCCCAGCTGCACGCGGCGCACCAGTCGTTCATCGATACGCTGACGGAGCACGTCTCTGTCCCAGGTGATGCCCAGCTTCAGGACATCGTATCTGGGATCGTTGTGCACCTGACCGTCGTCACCGTCGTGGATCTTCTCCAGCAGCCGCATGACGCGGTTTCGGTTCTTGGGATCCACATCCGTATCGGGAACAATCTCGACAAGACGGCGGTACAGTTCCTCCGTCTCCAGCGTTTCGAGATAATCGCGGTATTCCAGATCGGGCACGGTGTTCGAGAAGCCGTAGCCCTCGGTGACCGACGCCACGTAGAGCCCCGTGCCGCCCACCAGGAAAGGCAGCCGTCCGCGCCCATGAATGCCGTCAATGGCTTCATAGGCGAGGCGCTGGAAATCATGGGTGGAGAAAAAATCGTTGGGATTAATAATGTCGATCAGATGATGAGGCACGCCCACGATCTCCTCGGGCGTCACCTTGCCGCTGCCCAGATCCAGCCCGCGGAACACCTGTCGACAGTCCGCCGAAACCACTTCGCCGCCGTAGTGGCGGGCAAGATCGATGCCGATATCGCTCTTGCCCGATGCCGTCGTACCCACCACAGCAATCAGTTTACGCTTATCAGTCACGTCTCTTACTCCTTGCGAGGATGGAAAGGATGCGGATGAAGATGTTGGCAACGTCCACAAACAGCGCGGTCGCCGCGCCGATGGCGTTGGTAGCGGTACGCTGGATGGAATTGGCGCGTACCCAGTCGAAGCCGACGTAGAGGCTCATGATGACGAGGACCACCCAGTCCATGAAATCGGTGCGGACGTGGAAGAGGAAGGTCGCCACCAGTTCGACGATGAGGGAGGTCAGCAGGGCGATGCCCAGACCGCTGCCCATGGAAGCGAAAGCCATGGGGAAGATCGAGGAGACCACCATCATGGAGAGCGCAACGATGCCAGTCAGCAGCGCGGCGCGGGTCACCAGTGCGGGCTCATACAGCGCGGCGGCGATCGCCAGCAGGAAGCCCATGGAGAGCACCACCATGTGATAACCGATGATGCACAGACCGAGATTGCGGGTACGCACCAGCGCACTGCCGCCGAGAGCGAATACGAAGTAGCCGATCAGTACGCCGATGCTCAGACCCTTCAGGGTGTCTGCGTCGGCACGATAGAGGAACATCATCAGGTTCTGGCGCATGTAGCCCAGCAGGAGGTAGCAAAGGAAGAAGCCCCATGCAAGGGCGGCACCGATGATGAGATTATAGGCGTGCTCGCCCATCTCGCGGACGCCGTAGTAAGGCGTCAGGTTACCCATGAAACCGATGGGATTTTTCTGCTCGTTGTAATTCATTGTTATACCTCGTTATTTCTGTTGTTCAGGATCGCTTCAACGATGCCTTCCGCGCTGATCTTCGGTGCGCGGATGTAGGCGGTGTGGAACAGGTCTTCAAAGGTCTTTGCCGTGACTTCGCCGATCACGACCGCCTTCGTCCGTTTGGGGATCTCTCCGTAGCGCTCGTGGTAGAACTTCACGCCGCTGCTGCTGGAGAAGGTCAGGTAGTCCATGATGGGCAGAAGCCGCGCCGCCCGTTCATCGGTCTCCTCCCGCAGTCGATACAGCGGAATATCCTTTACCGCGTATCCCGCGTCGATGAGCTTCTCCGACAGGATGGGCGAACCTTCTTCCGCTCGGAGGAGGACGATCTCCCTGTCCTTCGGGATCTGAGCGATGATCTCGTCCGCCAGCGACTTGTCTGTCATGATA
>JAKSPZ010000138.1 GCA_024404395.1 Clostridia bacterium
AACGGTCATTAAGTTTTGCTTTTTGAATCTCTCCGCAACTACCTGCGCTAGAGCACTGTTCACAGTCGTGATTACAACCCATAATCTCTTCCTTTCCCATCTCTTTGAGCGCCCCGTGGGCTTCGATGCCCATCTGCAACGCGTCGATGCCCGTGTGAGCAAGCGCTGCATGCGCAGTCTTTCCGTAGAAGCGGAGCGTCAGGGGCACACATGCCGCCTGATAATCTCCAATACCGAGGCCGAGGCGTCCTGCGGGAAGCGTCGTTTCGTTGTGCTGACCGATGACGAGGGAAACGCCGTCCAGCACGCCATTGTCGACCATCATCTTCGCGCCGCTCTGCTCACATTCCTCGCTCGGCTGGAACATCAGTCGAACGTTGCACTTCAGCTCAGATTCGTGTGCTTTGAGGATCTTTGCGGCGGTCAGCAGGCATGCGGTGTGCGCGTCATGACCGCAGGCGTGCATCACACCGTCGATCTCGGACGAAAACGGCACGCCGGAACGCTCCTGCAGCGGCAGTGCATCCATATCGGCACGGAGTGCGAGCGTACGCTTTGCGGGATCATTACCGATGAAAGCAACGACGCTGCCTTTGCCGTATCGGTCGGTGTGTTCGATACCTGCCTTGTCAAGCTCCGTCGTTACGAGGGCGACGGTGTTGTCAAGGTCGAAGCCAATTTCAGGGTGACGATGGATCGTGCGGCGAATATCGACCGCATAATCAAACAGCTCTTCGGTAACGTAACGCATGAATATGCTCCTTTTTCGAGACGATTGAGCGAAATGTGATGACGATTTCTAAGCATTCAATGTAAGGTTTCTATAAAAATGATTATATAGTTTGTCATTTGTTTCGTCAATAGATTCGGCATAGGATTCTGAAATTTGGGCTGATCATTGGGAGGTGCATCTGAGAAGGGGATAAAGAAAAATCCCCGAAAGCCATAGCTTTCGGGGATTCTGATACGCTTGATCGAAATCAGCGCTTGGAGAACTGCGGAGCGCGACGTGCGGCCTTGAGACCGTACTTCTTACGTTCCTTCATGCGCGGGTCGCGGGTCAGATAACCAGCGGACTTGACGGCGGCCTTGTAGCCTTCGTCTGCCTTCACGAGTGCGCGAGCGATGCCATGACGGATGGCGCCGGCCTGGCCGGTGAATCCGCCGCCCTTGCAGTTGACGATGACGTCCCACTTGCCGAGGGTCTCAGTCAGAACCAGGGGCTGACGAACGACGGTCTTGAGAGTCTCGTAACCGAAGTACTCTTCGAGGTTGCGCTTGTTGATGGTGATGTTGCCCTCACCGGGGATCAGACGAACGCGAGCGATCGCCTTCTTTCTTCTGCCTACGGCGCTGAAATGTACAGTGTTCATGTTTCGTCCTCCTCCCTATTAAAACTTCAGTTCTTCGGGCTTCTGAGCCTGCTGCTTGTGATCGGGGCCGGCGTAGACGTACAGCTTCTTAGCCATTGCGTAGCCGAGGGGTCCCTTGGGCAGCATGCGACGAACGGCCTCACGGAAAGCGAACTCGCTCTTGTTGGCCATCAGCTTGCGGTAGGTGATCTCCTTCAGTCCGCCCGGATAACCGGTGTGATAGCGGTAGATCTTGTCGTCCAGCTTCTTGCCGGTGAGGACCAGCTTGTCGGCGTTGACGACGATGATGTAGTCACCGCAGTCGCAGTTGGGGGTGAAGGTGGGCTTATGCTTGCCACGCAGCATGGAAGCAACCTGGCTGGCCAGGCGGCCGAAAACCATGCCCTCTGCGTCGATAACGTACCACTTACGCTCGACGGTCTGGGGATTTGCCATATAAGTACTCACGAGAAAATTCCCTCCAAATTCGGTAAACACGCATCTGTTGATGACATGCTACTTGGTCATTGCTTGTGCAAAGGGTTGGTCAGGCCTTTGCCGTCATGTCCATGCTCGGGGCTAGTGAGCGTATTGACACAAGAAATATTATAACCCGAGACTGCATATACGTCAACGGTTTTGAGAATGTGCACCAAGATTTTACAGACCGTTCTGCGCTTCCTCGATCAGTTCCTCGATCGTCATGTCGACGGGGACCTGTTCGCCTGTCTCCCATTGATCCGAATGGTCCTCATAGACGGTCTCGTCATCGCTCTCATACAGATCGGGCGGCATGGTGACGGTCTCCGCAGGCGTCTCGAACATGGGGTCCGTCTCGCCGTTTTTGAAATTGGCGTTGTTCAGAAATCCGAGCACGGTCTGCCCGATGAAGACGATCAGCATGATCAGAGCGACAATGCAAAGAAGCGCGATAAGAAGTTTGGAAATGTTTTTCATAATGCGGAAAAAGACCGCATCCGAAAACGGATGCGGTCAGATAATCGGTCAGTCTGCGTACTTGCTGATGTACTCCGGAACGCTCTCCGCATCCGCGCTGACGGTGAGGATGAACTTGCAGTTGTGCTGTTCGGACAGAACATCCAGCTGCTCGAAGAACAACTTCATCTCAGGGGAGTCCAGCGGATCGACGACCAGCTTTTTGAAAGCGTCGATGGCGATCAGGGTGAGGTCGAAGTCGGCGGACAGCATGCCGCACAGGAAACCGAGGAACTCGTGTGCGCCGCAGCGATGGCCGGAAGGATACTCACTTGCGTCAACAAAACGAACCTCGTGGCGAAGGTCGTACATATACCGCTTGTCATCATCGATAAAAATGATGTTGCCGTGCTCTGCCTTGAGAGCGTCGTTGGTGATATCGATGAGACGCTTGGTCTTGCCGGAGCCTTTGCTGCCGAGGATTACCTTTATCATGGGATTCACTCCTTTGGAATATTCGGGGTTTAAGTTATTATATCGCAAACGGTGAATAAACGCAAGTGTTTCCCCAAATTCTTACAACGTGCAGGATTTTCGGGGAAAAGATAGAATAATTACTGCATTATTCGGCAGGAGGCATATGCAAATGCGTACCTATAATGATGCTCCTTTGATGGAGAAAACGGTTGACAGCGAAAAAATCTTTGACGGAAAGATTCTTCATATAGAAGTACTGACCAATGAACTGCCCAACGGCGTGAAATCGACCCGTGAGATCGTTCGCCACATCGGCGCGGCGGCAGTCGTGCCCGTAGATGACGAGGGCAACGTCTACCTCGTGCGTCAGTTCCGTGCGCCTTTCGGTCGTGTGCTGACGGAGATTCCCGCAGGCAAGCTGGACGCCAAAAACGAAGACCCGCTGGCGGCGGCAAAGCGTGAGCTGAAGGAAGAGACGGGCATGACCGCGTCCGACTGGCAGTTGCTGAATGTGCTCTACACCACCGTCGGTTTTTCGGACGAGAAGATCAGCATCTATCTGGCGAGAGGTCTGTCCTACGGCGAGACCGATCCCGATGACGACGAGTTCCTCGGTCTTGTCAAGATGCCTTACGAAGAGGCGCTTCAAATGGTGATGAACAACGAGCTGCACGACTCCAAGACCGTTTGCGGACTGTTGATGACAGGCGCATATATCAAGAAGTGATGTTTTTCAGAAATGACGGCTACATGCCGGAACTTGAGACCGAGCGCCTTCTGCTGCGCAAGCTTGTACTGGCGGACGCCAGGGATATCTACGAGTACGGACGGGACGCCAAGGTCGCCGAACATGTGCTCTGGGATGCTTATACTTCAATCGGCGAGGCGAAGGCGCATGTGCGCTATATGATCCGCCGATACCGCGCCTGTGAGCCCGCCAGTTGGGGGATCGTCGAGAAGAGCAGCGGCAGAGTGATCGGGACCATCGGCTACATGTGGCTGAAGGACGAACATCGCTCGGCTGAAGTAGGTTATTCCATGGCGCGGGACTGCTGGAACCAAGGCTACATGACCGAAGCGTTGAAAGCGGTGCTGAACTACAGTTTCAAGCGTCTGCATCTGAATCGCGTGGAAGCGATCTACGAGACCACGAATCCCGCTTCGGGCAAAGTCATGGAAAAGTGCGGCATGCGCTTTGAAGGCTGCATGCGGCAGAAACTGAGAAACAAGGGCAGATACGTGGATGTCAA
>JAKSPZ010000139.1 GCA_024404395.1 Clostridia bacterium
CAACAACATCACCACGCCTTGGAAATACGGCGACTTCATCGGTTTTACCAACAAGTGTATCGAGCCGCTCCACGAGGGACGCTTTGAATACGACTGGCTGTCCGATCTCGCCGAACGCATCGGACTCCGCGAAGCCTTCACCGAAGGTCGTACCAACGATCAGTGGCTTGAAAAGTGCTATGCGGATCTTCAGCAGTTGGAGCCCGAACTCCCGCCCTATGACGAGTTCAAAGATGCGGGCGTCTATCGCTTCAAGAACAAACCCATCATCATCGCCTTCAAGGATAACGTTGCGGATCCCGAGAAGCATCCTTTCCCCACCCCCAGTGGAAAGATCGAGCTTTTCTCCGAGACCATCCACAACATGTCCTTCCGTCAGTACTTCCCGCCCATCCCGCGCTATCTGGAGCCCGAGGAGGGTCCCACCGATCCGCTGATCGAGAAATATCCGCTGCAGCTCATCGGCTGGCACACCAAGCGTCGCTGCCACAGCGTCCATGACAACAATCTTGCGCTGCACAAAGTCGATCCCCAGCGGTTGTGGATCCATCCGTCGGACGCGGCTGCCCGCGGCTTCAAGGACGGCGACATGGCCGAAGTCTTCAACGATCGCGGTCGGGTTCGCATCCCGGTATTCATCACCGATCGCATCATGAAAGGCGTCGTTGCCCTCTCTCAGGGTGCGTGGTACAAAGCAGACGGCAAGGGAACGGATGTGGGCGGCTGCATCAACACGCTCACTTCCCTGAAGCCCTCGCCCTATGCCCGCGGCAACACCCAGCATACCAATCTGGTACAAGTGGAAAGGTCTCAAGAAACATGATTGCAACCATTATGAAAGCCCACGCCGAGCAGATGGGACTGACACTGACCGACGGGCAGTGCGCCAAGTTTGCCGCATATCACGCCATGCTCATCGACGCCAATGCCAAGTTCAATCTGACCCGCGTGCCCGACGATCCCGAAGAGGCCGTCGACCGCAATTATCTGGACAGCATCGCCCTGCTGACGAAAGTCAGCCTTCCCGCAGGTGCAAAGGTGGCAGATGTGGGATCGGGCGCCGGCTTTCCCGGCATTCCGCTGGCGATCATGTGCCCCGACGTGCATTTTGTCCTGATCGATGCGTTGGATAAGCGCGTTCGCTTCCTGAATGAAGTCATCGACGCCCTCGGTCTGAACGCCGAAGCCATCCACGGTCGCGCCGAGCAGACCGCCCACGCAGACGCATACCGTGAACAGTTCGACTACGCCACCGCCCGTGCCGTTGCCGATCTGCGCATCCTGTCCGAGTACCTGCTTCCTTTCGTCAAAGTCGGCGGCAGCGTCCTTTCGTTGAAGGGACCCGGCGCAAGCGACGAAGCCACCGATGCCGCCTTTGCCATCGAAACACTGGGCGGGAAGTTGAACGGCATCGACACGCTCCCCATCCCCAACCGCGACTGGCAGCATTGTCTTGTTCGCATCGATAAGGTCGCCTCCACCCCCGATACCTATCCGCGCAAGGCAGGCATCCCCGAAAAGCGCCCCCTAAAGGCAAAAAAGTAACGCTGCGCCACTTTACGAAACTTACAAACCGCGTTATAATAAATACCACAATGTTATTCAGAGAGGATTGATATCTATGGCAAGAGGCGGATTCCCCGGCATGATGGGCGGCGGCAATATGCAGCAGCTGGCTCGCCAGGCTCAGAAGCTTCAGCAGCAGATGGCGAAGGTTCAGGAAGAACTGGAAGCCCGTGAATTTGAGGCAACCGCAGGCGGCGGCATGGTCACCTGCAAAGTCAACGGCAAAAAGGAAGTTCTGGCTCTGGAGATCAAGCCCGAAGCAGTCGACCCCGATGACGTCGAAATGCTCCAGGATATGGTTCTGGCAGCCATCAACGAAGCTCTGCGCACCGCAGCCGACACCACCGAGCGTGAGATGGGCAAGCTGACCGGCGGCATGAGCATGCCCGGCCTGTTCTGATCATAACCCATGGCGGAAATCGAGTCCATTGCCCGCTTGGTCAACGAACTTTCCAAGCTTCCGGGCGTAGGCAAGAAATCGGCACAGCGTCTGGCATACCACATCATCTCCCTCCCCGAGGAACAGGTGCGCGACCTTGCCGTTGCCATCTTCAACGGCAAAAAGCAGGTGCACTATTGCTCGGTCTGCGGCAACTTCACCGATGTGGATCCCTGCCCCATCTGTACCGACCATGATCGTCGCAAGGACATTATCTGCGTTGTTAAAGACCCGCGGGATGTCAACGCCATTGAGCGTGTACGCGAGTACCACGGGCTCTACCACGTTCTCCACGGCGTCATCTCCCCCATGAACGGCATCGGTCCCGATGACATTCGCATCCGCGAACTGATGACGCGACTGGCAAGCGGCGAGGTCAATGAGGTCGTTCTGGCAACCAACCCCGATGTGGAGGGTGAAGCTACCGCGACCTACATTTCCAGATTGATACGTCCCATGGGCGTCACAGTCACCCGCATCGCCCACGGCGTCCCCGTCGGCGGCGAGCTGGAATACACCGACGAAGTCACGCTGATGCGCGCCTTCGAAGGACGCAGAGAGATATAAAAAACAGGTGAGACGAAAGTCTCACCTGTTTTTTGTTTGGATCAGTACTCAATGCTGACGTTATACATCGTCTGGATGCCATCGGTATCAATGGTGATGAGATAGCCGAGGTAATCATAGACAAGGATCTGTTCCATGTTGTCGAACAGCACATTACCGTTCCAATCAATGAGCGCCATATGGCCGTTATCATTGCGGACGGTGGTCAGCAGCTTGCCGTAATAAGCTTCGTAGGTCTGATTCCAATCATAGGTTTCAACATCGAAAGCAAAGGTATCGCCGTTGACATTGAGGATGGTGATATTGCCGTTGGCGTCGCCCAGACCCAGACACAGACTGTAATCCATGAAGGCTTCATAGTCGTTGAGGCTGACAGAGCGAACGACATTGTAGTCGGTATCCATGTAGCCGATCTCATCCGCGGTTCTGAAGCCGATGTAGCCCTGAGAAGCATACCAGTTGATCAGCGCTTCGAATTTATGGGGCAGGAGCATCGTTCCGTCGAACGCATACACGCCGTAAAGGTCATCCTTCAGCGCCAGGATCCTGTCGTTGATGATGACGATGTCGTCGTACTCGAAGGGCAGAACCACATTGCCCTCAGTGTTCATGACACCGCTCACGCCGTCCTTCATCAACACAATAACGTCTCCGCCATTGTCGAGGTCCGCCCAGTCCACAACGATATCATAATCGATGGGGATGATCTCATTACCGTGAATATCGATGACGCCGCAACGGTTTGCTTCGGAATCGGGAGAATAGGCAACGAACCAACCGAGGTCCGCGGTATACAGATCGACGCCGCCATAAACAGCCTCGGTCACAGGTACGCCGTCGGGATCGAGGACGCCCGTCAGCGTATTGTCGTCGTTATAGTAGAAGTCATAGCCATGAGTCCAGTCTTCAACGTCATAGGCAGCATCGTCCTCGGGCAGGACCGTTCCGTCAGGGGCATAACAGACCACACTGCCGTCACGGGCAGCCACCTGCAGTGCACCGCTTTCCGCCTCGGTCGCATACCAGAAGCTCGCGCGGTCGAACGTCAGGGTCGTGTCGGTCCTGACATTGACAGCAATGACCGATTCGATCAGCATCAGGATCTCTCCGCCGGTCTCAGGATCATAGGAGGTCATGTCGCATTCTTCAACATCTTCCGGCCCAGGGACGATGTTGTAGCCGAGCACCCACTGATCACCCACAGTGCCGGTGGCGGCGTAAACGGCGGGCAGGAGCTCCGAACCGTCCGGCTTCAGAAAGCCATACATCGTCTCGTCCGCAGACGCGACCTCAACAATGTTGCAGTCCAGTTCGTAGTACATGTAGCTGCCATAGGCAAAGTCCGTCAGCGGCGTGCCGTCGGTGCTGTACAGCGCGGACCTTCCGTCCTTCTCCACATTCAGCAGGTCTGCGTTCAGGATATCGGCTCTGCCGTAATCC
>JAKSPZ010000014.1 GCA_024404395.1 Clostridia bacterium
GGGGCGATCGGATGCCAGCCCCACAATGCGTCCCGTTATGACGACGCGGCGGAGCGGGTCATTCTCGATTACCTGAAAAGAGAAAAGTGTCTGCTGTGGGGCGAGATCGGATTGGATTACCACTACGATCTGTCGCCGCGGGACGTTCAGAAAAACGTCTTCGAGCGTCAGTTGAGACTGGCACACGAACAGGGTAAGACGGTCCAGCTGCACATCCGCGAAGCCCATGAGGACAGCCTTGAGATCTTGAACCGCCTGAAGTCCGAAGGCAAGCTGCCCAAGGGCATCGTGCACTGTTTCACGGGCGATTGGGAGACGGCTCAGAAATATCTGGCGCTGGATTATTACATCTCCTTCTCGGGGGCGATGACCTTCAAGAACGGCACAGCCATCGCAGATGCCGCGACGAAGGTGCCCGAAGACCGCCTCTTGGTGGAAACGGATGCACCTTACATGGCGCCTGTTCCGCTGCGGGGGAAAAGAAACGAGCCTGCCTTTGTGAGCCATACCTTTGCAAAGCTGGCGGCGCTGAGGGAGAAATCGCCCGACGCACTGGCGGAACGGTTGTGGGCGAACAGCCTGACCGCACTGGGCATCCAATGAGTAGGAGCGACAGATGGCTGAGAGAAGAAACAGAGCGCCCGTGAGACGGCGTCGGAAGCGTGCACGCGGCATTCCCGTGAAGATCGCGATCCCCGTCCTGATCGTGCTGATGGTCGTATCCTTCTTTGCGGGACGATACGCGGGCATCGAATCCACCAAGTATCATGGCAAGATTCTGCTGGTCAACAGCGAAAACCGACTGAGCGCGGACTATGTGCCCGAGGGACTGGTCAATCTGTACAACCAACGGCATTCCTTCCGCCTGGCGTCCAGCGACATCTATCTGACGCGCGCGGCTTACGAGGCGGCGCAGCAGATGTTTGCAGCTGCGGAAGCGGCGAACGTCAACGGTTTCATCATCACCAGCGGCTACCGCGATTATGCCAGACAGGCGGAGGTCTACGCCGAGAGCGAAGCGGGCAAGGCACAGGAACCCGGCGCCAGCGAGCACCAGACAGGTCTGGCTTTCGATGTCACCGCGGAGAACAACGGCGGCTTTGAGACCACGCCCCAGTATGCATGGCTCTGCCAGCATGCCCATGAGTACGGATTCATCCAGCGCTATCCTGCCAACAAGGCCGATGAGACGGGCATCAGCTACGAGCCCTGGCATTATCGCTATGTGGGCGTGAAGGCAGCCACCGCCATTCACGGGCGGGGTATCACGCTGGAGGCCTATATTAAGGGCGGACACTGAAGATTGTACTTGCGTTAACAAATGATTTAGTGTAAAATAAAAACACAATAATACTCGATGTATGTCGGTACACAATACGGGAGGAATTTGCTATGGAAGCAATGGAACTTTACCGTCAGTGGCTGGCGGATTTCGCAGATGATGCAGAGACCGTCGCCGATCTGAAAGCTATTGAGAATGACCCCAAAGAGATCGAAGATCGCTTTTATCGTGAACTGGAGTTCGGTACCGCAGGTATGCGCGGCGTGCTCGGCGCAGGTACCAACCGCCTGAATATCTATAACGTTCGCCGTGTCTCCAAGGCTATGGCGAAGTATATCCTCACCACTGAAGACGGTGCACAGCGCGGCGTTGCCATCGCTTATGACTCCCGCAACAAGTCCGACGTCTTTGCCAAGGAAGCGGCGCTTGTTCTGGCAGCCTCCGGCGTCAAGGCGTTCCTGTATGAGTCCCTGCGTCCCGTTCCGGTGCTGTCCTTCACCATCCGTCACCTGAACTGCATCGCCGGTATCGTCATTACCGCCAGCCACAACCCCAAGCAGTACAACGGCTATAAGGCCTACTGGACCGACGGCGGTCAGATGCCGCCCGAGTCCGTCAAGGGCATCACCGATCGTCTGCCCGAGACCACCTACGCCGAGTCTCAGCCCATGGATGAGCAGGAAGCCATCGCAAAGGGCCTGCTGGTCTACATCGGCAAGGAAGTGGACGATGCTTATATCGCCGCCATCAAGAAGCTGTCCGTCAACCCCGAGCTGGCTCGCGAAGTTGGCAAGACGCTGAAGATCGTCTACACCCCCCTCCACGGTTCCGGCAACATTCCCGTTCGCCGCATCTTCAAGGAGATCGGCATGGAGAACGTCTACGTTGTTCCCGAGCAGGAACTGCCCGACGGCAATTTCTCCACCGTGCGCGTCCCCAATCCCGAGGAGAAGGACGCTTTCACCCTGGCACTCAAGATGCAGGAAGAGCTGGGTGCAGACCTCTGCGTCGGTACCGACCCCGACTGTGACCGCGTGGGTATCGCCTGCATGACCGAGAATGGTCCCCGTCTGCTGAACGGCAACCAGATCGGCTGCGTGCTGCTGCACTACATTCTGTCTCAGAAGCAGGCTCGCGGTGAGCTGCCCAAGAACGCCGCTGCGGTAACGACCATCGTTTCCACCAACATGGCTGCCGCCATTGCCAAGTCCTTTGGCTGCGAGATGATCGAAGTTCTGACCGGCTTCAAGTACATCGCAGAGCAGATCCACAAGTTCGAGACCACCGGCTGCAACACCTTCATGTTCGGCTTTGAAGAGTCCTACGGCTTCCTGTCCGGCACCGACGTCCGCGACAAGGACGGTGTCAATGCCTGCATGCTGATCGCCGAGGCAGCTTCCTGGTACAAGAAGCAGTACAACAAGACCCTGGCGGATGCCATCGATCTCCTGTACGAGCAGTATGGCTACTATGGTGACAAGGTCGCGTCCTTCGTCCTGCCCGGCAAGGATGGTCTGGCGAAGATGCAGACCGTCATGGCAGGTCTCCGCGACAATCCGCCCACCGATTTCGCGGGCTGCAAGGTCCTCGCTCTGCGCGACTACCAGAAGTCCACTCGCGTGTGCGACGGTGTCACCGAGACCCTGACCCTTCCCAAGTCCAATGTTCTGTACTACGAACTGGAAGGCGGCGCATGGCTGTGCGTCCGTCCCAGCGGTACCGAGCCCAAGATCAAGCTGTATGTCAACGCTGTTTCCGACAGTGCCGAGAAGACGCAGGAAATGCTGAATGCCTACGCCGACGCCGCTGTCAAACTGCTGGAGCAGTTCTGATCCTATACGAAAAGCGCTTCCGTAAGGGAGCGCTTTTCTGTGCCTTCGGGGGCACGAGGGTCGGTCGTGCCCCATCTATATGAACACCTGCTATCCTCGGTCGGACGTTACGCATGTCTTCTTCGGCGGATCGACGGGCAACAGCCCATGAGCGCGATACAGACACAGCCCATCATGGTGAGGATACAGATGATGTCAAAGAGGATGATGCGCCAGTACATGCCGTTGTAACCGACAGCGGAGAGGTGACGCACAAGGATGCCGACATACGCCCAGATCATCGCAAGCCCCATGAGCCATTTTCTGAAGATCAGCAACGCGAGGATGCAGACGACGGTGCCGAGCAGCAGAGCGGCGATGGCACGGAATTCGCCGGTGACGCCTACGGAGGAGATGCCGATCTTCGTGAGCAGTACTTCGGCGTTCGCAATGGTGGCGGCGGCGATCCAGCCGGTGTAAATGTGAAAACCGATGCGGGACAGTTGATCCGTTACGGGTCGATCGTCGTCACGCGGCAGTCGGAATTCGATGATGAACAACGTCACCAGCAGGGCAATGATACAGATCAGCGCGATGGGGATGGCGTGCAGGTGCCAGCAGAGGATCCACGCGGTATTCAGCAGACAGCCGATCATGAACCAGGGTCCGATCGCTTCCCGAAAAGCACGGCTCGACATGCCCGAATCGAACAGTTCCCATTGATACAGGACGAATATCGCCATCAGCGCGTAGATCACGCCCCAGATCGCAAAGGTGTACGGGGCGGGTGTGAACAGGCTTGGCCACCTTTCGGAGACCTGCGCGGTGGTGTTGCCGCCGATGGGAAGCAGGTTTGCCAGCCCATTGACGGCGATCATCACCGCGAATGCGATCGTGTTGAGCCATTTCATGAGTTTCATGAGAAGGACTCCTTTCTCATGCTCAGATCATCTTGTCCCGACAGTCTCTGGGAAGGTTGTCTTCCCATTGGCAGGTACACCACAGACCGTGGACGTTGCAGTAGGCGTAAACGCATTCGGCCTTTTCGTAATCCGTCAGGCAGAAGCGGGCTTTCGGTGCGGTGTCGGGCTTGAAACGGTGGAAGTGCAGTCCCCTGTCCGTCTGGACGATGACCCATTCGATCATGTGGGATTCCGTCATCGGATGGAGCTGACTGCCAATCTCCACGCAGACTTTCGATCCGTAGATCGATACAACGGGCAGATGCTTCTCGACGGGACCATCATTGGTTGCCGCGATTAGCTTCTTCATTTCCTGACCGCAGCAGTGAGGCGTAACGCCGCTGTCCTCGATCATGCAGACCAGATTTCCGCAGATCTCGCAGCGGTAGAATACCAGTTCATTCATAACTACAATTCCTTTCTTTCTCGGTGGATTGGATGATTGACGTTCCCTGATGCCTGCATCGGAATCACCCCTTTCGGTATCGTTGAAAGTGCAGGGGGACAGTGAGGGGAGGAGAGGAGCAGAATCGGTTGAACCGTTCCTGTCTGTGATTCGGATTTTAGCCAAACATTTCATGTACAACAAGTGTAGGGGCTACAAAATCGCCTGTATTTTCAAAACTACATAGAGGGAGGCTTCATCATGAACAATGTGTTGCTGGGAAAGACCATTCGAGCGATGTACAAGCTGAGCGGGAAGACGCTGCCACAGCTTTCCGAAGAGACCGGACTGACCGTTGACAGCATCAACAACCTGTTCTATGCCCGCATTCAGAAGCCGGGTCTGGCTGACCTGTGCGCACTGACGGCAGCGATGGGCTTCTCGGTTGCTCAGCTGACGGATTTTATGGCGCAGCGGGGAAGTGAACTTGCCGATTCGGACAATGTAGCCGAGGCATTCACGCTCTTTCTTTCAGGTGACTCGGAAATACAGCCCGTTGCCGCAGCGGAGACAGTGCCTGTACAACAGCATGAAGAAAAAATCGCAGCGCAGTTCAGGGAGCAGATCGAATTACTCCGAATGACGGGCGACAAGTTGGAGCAGCATTACAACCTTTGCATCACCGAACTCAGAAGCATCCACGCCAAGGAAATGGCGCGCCAGGATGAGATCATCGCGCAGAATCATCGAACCATCCGCCGCCTCCGAATCGCCCTGATCGGTGTGGTCGCCGTCTTCTTCATACTGTCACTGGTGGATGTGTTGAACATCAATGTGGGCTGGTTGAGATAAATAGGGTCCTGTCCTTATCGGACAGGACCTTTTAAACTTCATTTTCGTGATTTGATTACAAAATACGCATTGAGAAAACTGACGCCATCTGTTATAATGTATTATGATGTATTGGGCGCATTTTCTCATTCTGTGATAAAAGCGCTTCAATTGCCAATTATGCAAGACCCCTGAAAATAAAGGAGCGTTGAAAGATATGAAACTTGGCGTCGTCGGTCTGCCCAATGTCGGCAAGAGCACGCTGTTTAATGCGATCACCTGTGCAGGCGCGCAGGCGGCAAACTATCCCTTCTGCACCATCGAGCCCAACACCGGCGTGGTTGCCGTTCCCGACAAGCGTCTGGACGTGCTGGCTGAGATGTATAACCCCAAGAAGTATACCCCTGCCGTACTGGAGTTCGTTGACATCGCAGGTCTGGTCAAGGGTGCCAGCCGCGGCGAAGGTCTGGGCAATAAGTTCTTGTCTCATATCCGCGAGGTGGACGCCATCGTTCACGTTGTTCGCTGCTTTGAGGACGAGAACGTCATCCATGTCGACGGCAATGTCGATCCCGCCCGCGATATCGATGTCATCAACACCGAGCTGGTGCTGGCGGACATCGAGACCGTCACCAAGCGCACCGAGAAGGCTGCAGGCATGGTGAAGAAGGGCGACAAGAAGTTCATGATCGAGGCGGAGGCGGGCAAGATCCTGCTGGACCACCTCAACGAAGGTAAGCCTGCCCGTACCGCACCCCTCGACTAAGAGCAGAAGGCATGCATCCACGATTGGTTCCTGCGCACCAACAAGAAGGTCATCTACGCCGCCAACATCGGCGAAGAAGATCTGGGCAAGGATGAATCCGAACTGGCGCTGGTCAAGCCCGTTCGCGAGATCGCGGATGCTGAGGGCGCGGACGTTCTGGTCATCTGCGCGCAGGCGGAAGAGGACATCTCTCAGATGGATCCCGAGGAGAAGGCCATGTTCCTGGAAGATCTGGGCATCGGTGTTTCCGGTCTGGATCGTCTGGTCACCATGGGTTACTCCCTGCTGGGTCTGATCAGCTATCGGACCGCAGGTCCCGAAGAGGTCCGTGCCTGGACCATCGAGGATGGCACCAAGGCGCCTCAGGCGGCAGGTAAGATCCATTCCGACTTCGAGCGCGGCTTCATTCGTGCCGAGATCGTTCCCTATGAGGACCTGGTCCGCGAAGGCTCCATGAATGCCTGCAAGGAAAAGGGTCTTATCCGCAGCGAGGGCAAGGATTACGTCATGAAAGACGGCGATGTGACCTTGTTCCGCTTCAACGTCTAAAGTGAACGCAACGATCCTGTGCGTCGGTAAGCTGAAGGAAAAGTGGCAGACCGACGGCTGCAACGAGTATCTGAAGCGTCTGTCCCGCTATGGCAAGGTGGAGATCGAGGCGGTGGACGATGTCCGCGAGCCCGAACACCCCAGCGAGGCATTGATCCGCAAGGGCATGGAGCAGGAGGGTGCGGCGCTGATGAAGCGCATCCGTCCCACCGATCGCGTGGTCTGCCTCTGCATCAAGGCAGAGGCGCCCGACTCTGTGGCGCTTTCGAAAAAGATACAATCATGGAACGGCGACGGTCGCCGTCTCGTATTCGTCATCGGCGGCTCCAACGGACTGTCCGATGAGGTCATCCGACGGGCGGACCACAAACTGTCGTTCTCCAATCTGACTTTTCCCCACGGGCTGATGCGTGTGATCCTGCTGGAGCAGCTCTATCGCGCCGAGCGGATCCGCACCGGCGAGCCCTATCACAAATAGAAAAGAGGTCAAAAGATGGGACTTTTCAATGATTCTGTCGAACAGGCGAGAAAAAACAATCTGAAGGACATGGAAGACAAGCGCATGCGCTTTGCCGAGCAGGCCGCCAAGGAAGGCTTCATGCCCAAGGAGCTCCTCCTCTTTTCCGGCGATAAGGGCGGTCTCAGCGGCATCTGCCGTGAGGGCGACAATCTCATTCTGATCGCAGGTCCCGATTTCGGCGGCGAAGGCGAGTTCCGCAAGTATGTGATCCCCTCTGATGCGGTGGTGACCCATCGCGAGGAGATCGATGTAGCCGCGGAAGGTCTGGGCGGCATCATGGGCTTCGGCAAGAAGGGCGAGTTCGGCTTCGAGCAGGTTTTCGAGCTGCCCGACGGTGAGGTCATCAAGCTGCAGGCTATTGTCAATCGTACTTCCTACGCCGTTTGCGATCCCAAGCACAACGCGCTGCTGAGCACCAAGCGCCGTCGCGGCGATGCCAACGTTGTCTGGGACTTCAAGTGGATGGATAAGCACAGCATGCCCACCATGCGTAAAAAGGTGGATGCCATTCTGGAAGCCTGATCTATGGAGAGCGAAAAGCTTCGACTGGATGTGGCGCTGACCAAAGCCGGACTGGCGGCGGGACGCGAGCGCGCTCAGGGGCTGATCGATGCGGGACTGGTGACGGTCAACGGCACGGTGATCACCAAGCGCGCCTATAAGGTCGCCGAGACCGATGAGCTCCGTGTGACGGGCGAGGCCTGTCCCTATGTGAGCCGCGGCGGATTCAAGCTGGCGCATGCCCTGCAGGTCTTTGGCGTGGACGCGACGGACGCGGTCTGCATCGATGTCGGCGCGTCTACCGGCGGCTTTACCGACGTCTTGCTGAAGAACGGTGCGCGGATGGTGTACGCCGTGGATGTGGGCGAAGGTCAGCTGGACGAATCCCTGCAGAACGATGGGCGCGTGGTCTCCATGGAACACGTCAATGCCCGCGAGCTGAAGGCGGAGATGTTTGAACCCATCCCGACCCTTGCCGTAATGGACGTATCATTCATTTCTATTAAGCTCATTCTGCCCGCGCTGTTTGAGACCATGGGGGAGAACGGACGGCTGGTGACGCTGGTCAAGCCTCAGTTCGAGGCGGGACCCAAGGCGCTGGGCAAAAAAGGCATCGTCAACGATCCGAAGGCCCATGAGGCAGTGCTCGAATCGCTGCTGGATTTTGTCCCCACCATCGGGAAGCGTGTCAAAGCGCTGACGATCTCACCTATTCACGGAACGGGTGGCAATATCGAGTTCCTTGCGGATGTCGTTTCCGACCGCAACGTGATACAGCCCGACAAGAAGGCTGTCAAGGCACTGGTCAAGGAAGCGAACAACAAAAAAGCATAAAATAACGAACCCCGAATCGAGCGATTCGGGGTTCGAATTGTTTTAGCGCTTGTCGCCCTTGAAGAAGAGAGCGACCAGACCGGGACCGGTGTGGCAGCCGATAACGGGTCCGATGTAGTTGATGGTGATGTCGGTGACATGGGCCTGCTCGCGCAGCATGTCAGCCAGGTAGTTGGCATCGGTCAGGTTGTCGGCGTGGGAGATGTAGCAGCGCTGATCCTCGGGAGCGACGCCGGAGTTGATGACCTTGTCGCACAGGGCGCGCAGGGCAGCCTTGTTGCCGCGAGCGGTGCCGACCTTGATCAGGTGACCGACTTCGTCAACGTGCATGATGGGCTTGATGTTCAGGATGGTGCCGACGACAGCGGTAGCGGCGCTGACGCGTCCGCCGCGCTTCAGGAACATGAGGTCGTCAACGGTGAACCAGTGGCAGATGTTCTGCTTCAGGTCTTCGCAGTACTGAGCAACTTCTTCCATGGTCTTGCCGGCCTGCTTCTGCTCCCAGCAGTAGCGCAGGATCAGACCCTGACCCATGGAGGCGCAGAGGGTATCCACGGCAATCAGCTTGCGCTCGGGATACTTTTCCTTCAGCTCTTCAACGGCGGCGGCGCCGGCGTTGTAGGTGCCGCTGATGCCGGAGTCGAAGCCGAGGCACAGAAGGTTGTGACCTTCCTTGAGCAGAGGCTCCATGACGTCGATGAACTCCTGCTGGTTGACAGCGGAAGTCTTGGCGGTCTTGGCGACCTTCAGCTGCTCATAGAACTCGTGGAAACCGATCTCGCGGCCGTCCAGATAGTTCTTGTAGGGTTTGTCGTCCAGATAGACAGTCAGGGGAACGTATACAATACCCATCTCCTCGACCATTTCGGCAGAAAGGTCACAACCGGAGTCGGATACGATGATGTATTCTTCCATTGTTCATTTCCTCCTATTGGTGGTTAACAGTGTTAACTTTAATGCATATATTATACCAAAACCATGTTTATATGTCGAGGTTTATTTGCGAGGTTTATCAAAACAATAACAAAAAAGGTCATTCGCAATATAGCGAACGACCTTATATTGTATTGAATATTACTTCATATTCTCGTAGAAGTAAACGGGATTGATGGCGGCGACCCACTCATCGACCAGAGCGTTGACGGCTTCGGTCTGCATGCTGATCAGGGTCTCCTCCTCGAGGACGGTGCGGACGGATTCCATATCCACGGCACCGGATACGATGTCGGCATCGTAGTAAACGATGTAGATGCCGTAGGAACCGCGGGCGGGCTCGGCGATCTCACCGATGTTCTCGATGCTCATCGCGGCGTCCTTGAAAGCGGGATCATAGGAAGCGGAATCGGCGGAAACGGGGTAGCCGAGGGTGGCGGTGGGCTCGTTCATCATGCCGGGATCCTGATTGTACTGGGCGATCAGGTCTGCGAAAGCAGTGCCGTTGTTGAAGGCGGTGATGACTTCTTCGACGGTGGGCATGAGCTCGGCGTACAGGGCTTCGATCTCGGCGTTGACGGCATCGATGTCAGCCTGAACTTCTTCGACAGTACGGGGTTCGGCAGCTTCTTCAGTAGCTTCTTCCTCGGTGGCTTCCTCTTCAACGGGATTGAGGATGGCATCCATCTCAGCTTCCAGAGAAGTCAGGGTGGCGCTCAGATCGGAATAGGCAGCAGACTGGGTGTCATCGAACTTGATGAGGACCTGCTTGACCTGGCGATAGCCTTCGGGATTGTAGTACAGGGTCTCGCCGCCGTTGCGTGCGCTGGTGTAGGTGCGGCTGTCGGCGAAGTCTGCGGTATCGGCTGCGACGTGGGCGTCATAGGTGGCAACGATGTCCTCTTCGGAGACGACGACATCGGCGATGGCGTAGTCGTTGAACTTCTCGCTGACCAGGGA
>JAKSPZ010000140.1 GCA_024404395.1 Clostridia bacterium
CGTTTTCGGTCTCGATGATCAAGCCGCCTCGATCATCGATGGCTTTCACACGTGCGCCAAATCGCTCATTGCCGCGCATAACGATGATGTCTTTGCCAATCACGGTCGAACGTTCGCGGTATTCCGCCATGAACGTTCCCTGTTCAAAGCTTTCATAGAGTTTTTCCATTTCATTGGCAATGCCCGCCAGCAGCGCATTCTTGGAGATATCTTTGCCGCAGGCATTTCCGACGGCCGTTGCAATATCCGCCAGCTCCTCGGGGAAGGTCACAGGTGCCGTATTGACACCGATGCCCGCCACAACATACTCCAGTTGACCGCTCTCGAAGTCAAGTCCGCCCTCACAGAGGATGCCGCAGGCTTTTTTGCCGTCGATGTACAGGTCATTGACCCACTTGATGCCGACCTTTACATCCGCCAGCGCTTCAATGGCACGAGCCGTAGCGACCGCCGTCATCGCCGTCAGCATGACCGCCACATCCGCAGATGCAGTGGGACGCAGGATGAAGGTGACATAGATGCCGCTGCCCTTGGGCGAAAAAAAGGGACGACCAAAACGCCCTCTGCCGCCGGTCTGCTGCCGTGCGCACACCATCGTTCCATGGGGCGCACCCTGAGCTGCCAATGCTTTGGCGCGGGTATTGGTGGAATCGATGCAGTCGTGCACCTCGATAGATGCACCGAATACGCTGCCTTTCAGATGTTCGCGGATGCCTTCTTCGGTAACGACCTCATCCACCCGCATCAATCGATAGCCGCGATTTGTCACCGCTTCGATGGTATGCCCCTCACTTCGGAGCAGATTGATCGCCTTCCAGACTGCATTTCGCGAAACATGCAGCTGTTCGGCAAGGGTTTCTCCCGATATTTCTGCGTCTGTGGCCAACAGCGCAGCCAATACATCATGTTTTGTGGACATAAAAAGAGCCTCCCGTTTGGTACCATTGTAAAGATACCACAGGGAGGCTCATTTGTCAACCATTATTTAGTTGTTCGGGTGACAATCGTTCATCCCGCTCCATTTTCGAATAGATACAGCCGCAGTAATCCTGACGGTACAGCCCATATTCCTTGGAGAGTGCACAGGAGCGGCGGTAGCCGTCCTTCTTCTTGAAGTCGGAACAGAGATAGGGCACGCCGACCTGTTCGGCGTATTCCCGCCCGATGTCGTTCAGGCGTTGGGCATCCTTCAGCGGACTGATGGAAAGCGTGGTGGTAAAGAAGTCAAAGCCGCCTTCACGGGCAACTTCCGCCGTCTTCTCCAGTCGCATCCGATAGCAACCCGTGCAGCGCTCTCCCCCTTCGGGTACCCGCTCCAAGCCCTTTGCCATGGCATAGAAACGCTCTGGTTCGTAAGGACCCACGGCAATCTCGATGGAGCGCTTCGCAGGGAAAGCTGCCACAAACTTTTCCAACTCCCGCACACGCAGCAGATACTCCGCCTCGGGCGAGATGTTGGGATTGTAATAATACAACGTGATGTCGAAATCCTCCGTCAACTGCTCCAGCACCGCAGAAGAACAGGGCGCGCAGCAGCTGTGCAGCAGGAGCCGCGGATGTTCGTCCCGCTTGCGCAGTTCGGCGATGGTCCTCTCCATCATCAGACGATAGTTTTCCTTCATGCTCAGTCTCCCGACGGCAGCACCAGCTGCACGGCACCATGGCAGTTTTCCATCACTGCCGTACTCACGGTATCGCCGCGCTCACCGTCCAGCGTCCAGGTCACCGCCTGATCGGTGGTCACGGTCAGCTTCTTGCCGCGCATGAACAGCACCATCTCATTGGGATATTCCCCCGCGGCAATGGCGTCGAGTATCTGAGAGAGATCTGCGGCATTTCTGGGATTCCGCACGAACAGCACTTCAAAAACACCGTCGTTCATTCCCACAAGGCTGGAATCCAGCTGCAGGATGCCGCCCACAGAGGTGGTATTGGTCACCGCGCCGAAGATGTAGTCGTCTTCATACACCGCACCGTCGATCTCGATGCGTGAGTGGATTGGACGAATCATAGAAAGCTCGCGAACGCCTTCCAGCAGATAGGCAAGGTGTCCAAGCGCATTCTTCAGGTTCTGCGGCGTCTCGAAGGACGTCCTCGTAAATGCGCCGTAAGACGCCACATAGGTGAAATAACGGTCGCCAAACTCTCCCACGTCAAAGGCTGTGGGCACGCCGTTCACCGCGTCAAAAGCCGCCTGTCGGACATCCGAAGACAGCCCTACGCTGGCGGCATAATCATTAGTGGTGCCTGCGGGAATGTAGCCGATGGGCACCTCATGACCACCCTGCATCATACCGCTGATGGTCTCGCTCAACGTGCCGTCGCCGCCGATGCAGATCACACGGTCGTATTCACCGCCATGCTCTCGGGCAAACACCGTGGCATCTCCCGCCGCTTTGGTGATATAGGAAGTGCACTCAAATCCGCCGTCCCAAACGGTGCGGATGATCTCGGGCAGAAAGCGATTAGCCTTCTTCTGCCCCGCACAGGGATTGATGATCAACAGACACTTCTTCATCTTGCTGTTCCAAATTCAGTCGATAGAGTTTGAATCCGAGGCCATCGCAGGATACCTGATGATATCTCACACGCCCTCTGAGCCCCTTTATGGCGCCGTACAAAGCCGCGCCATGAAGATGTCCATACACGCAATGATCGACATTATAGGCCTCCAGAATGTCCGAAAAGCCCTCTGCCGTATCCGTCAGCGGCGGATAATGCATCATCGTCACCAGTTTCGCGTCCGGGTATTTTTCCCGTGCGCCCTTCAGGGACATCTCAAGACGCATGCGCTCGCGGGTATAAATCTTTACGTCGTTCGGGTCGGCATCTTCCCCCATGGGAATCGTCCAACCGCGGGAGCCCGCAAACACGATGTCATCCAGAACAATATAGTCATTCTGGAGCGCATACATCCCTTCAGGCAAAGAACGGCGCACCCTTCCGATGGCACTCCACCAATAATCGTGGTTTCCCCGCAGGATGATCTTCCGTCCCGGGAGTCCTCCCACAAAGCGAATATCCTCCAATGCCGCTTCCAGCTGCATCGCCCAGGTCAGATCCCCGGGGAGCAATACGATGTCGTCATCGGTAACGTTCGCTTTCCAATCATCGGCAATTCGGGCCACGTGGTTTTCCCACTGTGGCCCAAAAATATCCATCGGCTTCTCGTGCGCCGGCATATGCAGATCAGAAATGGCAAAGACTGTCAAGCTCAGACCTCGTCCTCGTCTTTGTCATCATCATCGTCGTCATCGTCACCATCAAACATACCGGGTTCACCATCCAGACTTTCGTCCAGATCGATCTCGATTTCTTCCATGGTGGAGACGGAATCAATGGCAATGCTGGAAGGATCGGCCGCGACGACCTGATCTTCATCTTCCTCATTGCGACGAGTCAGTTCCTTGAGGCAATAGGCGCAAAGCTCCTGGCCCGGCACGACGGGATTCTCGCCGCACTCGCTGCAAAGCTCGACCGTTTCATACTGCTCACTCTCACCGCGGACTTCCTTGCGGCAGACGGAGCACATCTTATCGGTATCAAGCATGTAATTCAATTCGCATCTCGGACACTTAACCAACGCCATTAGGGGTACCTCCTGAATAACGGTATTTGTACGTGCACTATTATACATTTTTTCCCATATAGTGCAAGCCCAAAAATCAATTTAAATCACTATTTGACGGATTTTTCTGCAAATTTTCCCGCAACGCTTCTCCCAGTGCGATGACATCCGCTTCATACACCACCGAAAGGCTGCGGTTGTAGATGATCGCCGCAGGGTGATACATGGGATAAAGGCGTCTACCAGAAATATCGACGAATTGGCCGTGCCAGTCGCCGATGACCCGCTTATCCCCTGCCACCGCCTGCAGCGGCACGTTGCCAAGGGTGACGACGACCTCGGGATTCACCAGTTCGATCTCCTTGAGCAGCCACGGACGGAAGGCGTCGATCTCCTTCTTTGTAGGCGGACGGTTCACGATGCCGCCTG
>JAKSPZ010000141.1 GCA_024404395.1 Clostridia bacterium
AATCGGGATGAATGGTCACAGGGCGCAGTTCGTGTGCGCCGCGGATGGTCTCGCTCATGAAAAACACTCCTTCCAATTGGAATCATTTTATCACACTGGGGCAGGCGATTTCAAGTAACAATCTTTCTGTTGCAGGAGACGGACGGACGTGGTATGATAATCCCAATTGAAGTTTTTGGAGGAATACCATGCCTTTTGACGGATTGACGGTGGGTCTCATCGCCGATGAACTGAGACGGACACTGGTGGGCGGCCGCATCGACAGGATCGTCCAGCCCGAGCGGGATGAGCTGCTGCTGACCGTGCGCTGCGCGGGACAGAACCATCTGCTGCTGATGTCCGCCGGCGCCGACTGTGCCCGCGCTCACCTGACGGAGATCAAGAAAACGGGACCCCTGGAGCCTCCCGCCCTGTGCATGCTCATGCGCAAGCACATCACGGGCGGACGCATCTCCGACGTCCGTCAGGTCAACTGCGACCGAATCCTTGAGATCCTGATCGAGCACCACGACGAGCTGGGTGATCCCGCCACCAAGCGGATCATTTGCGAATTCATGGGTAAACACTCCAATCTGATCTTTGTGGACGGCAACGGCCGCATCATCGACAGCGCCCGCCGCGTCAGCGAAGCCATGTCCAGCGTCCGCGAGGTCCTGCCCGGACTGCGCTACGAGGACCCGCCCGCCCACGGCACGCTCCCCTATTCCGAGGTCACCGAGGAGACCCTGCGTCCCATTCTCACCACCTGGGGCGGCAAGCTGTCCCGCTGTCTCACCGGCAGCATCAGCGGTCTTTCGGGACAGGCCGCCGAAGAGATCGCCTACCGTGCCACCGGCAATGCCGAGGCGCATCTTGAAGAACTGGATCGAACCGCGCTGTGCACCTCCGTCGCCAAAGCACTTCGGGATATGCTCACCGCACATACCCCTTCCGTCGCGCTCAATGCCGAGGGCGTTCCCGTGGATTTTGCCGACTGGGCGATGAATTCCCGACGCGGTCTGAGCTTCGAGTCCTATCCCACCCTCTCCCAATGCTGTGACGCCTTCTTCCGCGATCGCGACGCAAAGGCGCGCATCAAGCAGAAGAGCACCACCCTCCATCGCATGCTGAAGACCAATCTGGAGCGCAACGAGCGCAAGCTCGCCCTTCAGCAGGAAGCATTGCTGGGCGCCGAGCGCATGGAGGAGTACCGCGTCAAAGGCGAACTGCTCACCGCCAACCTGCATCTGGCGGACAAGGGTATGAAGGTCGTGGAAGTCACCAACTGGTACGATCCCAATCAGGCTATGCTTGCCATCGAGCTCGATGTGAAACTGTCTCCCGCCCAGAACGCGCAGCGCTATTTCAAGCTGTATCAAAAGGCTCGCAACGCCAGAACGCTGGCGGCGGATCAGATCGTACAGACCTCTTCCGAGATCGACTATCTGCGCGGTCAGCTGGACAATCTGAGCAAGTGTACGGAAGAAGCGGAGCTGGCGGAACTGCGCGACGAACTGGAAAAGCTGGGTTACGTCAAGGCCAACCGCAACCGTCGGCAGATGAAGCAGCTGCCCCCGTCCAAGCCGCTGAAGTTCATCGCTTCTGACGGCACCGTTATCCTTGTGGGCAAGAACACCTTGCAGAACGACAAGCTCACCGCCACGGCTCAGCCCAACGAGGTCTGGCTGCACGTGAAGGACATGCCCGGCTCCCACGTCATCATCGTCGGCGAGAATCCAACCGATGCGACCATTCTGGAAGCCGCCCGCTATGCCGCCGCCTATTCCAGCGGCGCCACATCCAAAAAAGTCCCCGTGGATTACACCCTTCGCAAGTATGTCCGCAAGCCTTCGGGCGCCAAGCCGGGCTTTGTGATCTACACCCATCAGCATACCCTGCTGGCGGAGCCCGCGCCGCGGTCGGACGTCTGATTTTCACTGCGACATCCCTTGGAAAAGGGTGTTAAATTCTCGATATTGACACTTAATCACCCTGCCCGACTTGACATTCAAGGGGGTGGGGTGGTATTATTATGTGGATTGAGTCTGTCCGAGAGGAGCGTGTGTCCCGTGCTTGAAAAGCTGAAGAACGGCAAGAAAGTTGTGGGAACGCGCAGACTGATCCGTGCCATCGAGGCCGGCGAGATTTCCGAGATCTTCCTCGCCCGCGATGCCGACCTGTTCATCCGTCGTCAGGTTACCGATGCGGCGAACAGCAAGGGCATTCGCATCACCGAGGTCGATACCATGAAGCTGCTCGGCGAAGCCTGCGGCGTGGAAGTCAAGACTGCCTCGGCAGGTCTGCTCGCATAAGACTCCATCATTCCTTATACTATAACTCTTCCAGGGTTGCGGAAGTGTCATAGATACTACTTCAACTAAACATCAGGAGGTGCTTTTCTTCAATGCCGACGATCAATCAGTTGATCCGCAAGGGTAGAGAAAAGGTAACCAGCAAGTCGAATTCCCCGATTCTGCAGTCCTGTCCGCAGAAGCGAGGTGTCTGCCTTTCCGTTAAGACGCAGACCCCCAAAAAGCCGAACTCCGCGCTCCGTAAGATCGCTCGTGTTCGTCTGACCAACTCCATCGAAGGTACCTGCTACATCCCCGGTATCGGCCACAACCTGCAGGAGCACTCGGTTGTTCTGATCCGTGGTGGCAAGGTCCGTGACCTGCCTGGCGTCCGCTATCACATCATCCGCGGCGCGCTGGACGCAGCCGGTGTTGCCAAGCGCATGCAGGGCCGTTCTCTCTACGGCGCAAAGCGTCCTAAGAAGTAATCGGGAAGACTCATACTCATTGGTGAAAACGGGCGATGCTCCATCGATCGGGTCCATTTGGAACGTGGGAATGCGATCAGATGCTGTATCAAACGGGCGATTCGGTCAGCGCCAACTTTCCGGATAGCTTTTACCTGTTCCTCGTTCACTTTTAGTACGAAATTTGCTCAGGAGGGATATTATGCCCAGACGTGGATTTATTCCGAAGCGTGAAGTGCTTCCGGATCCTGTATACGGAACGATCATCATTACCAAGCTGATCAACCAGGTTATGTACGATGGCAAGCGCGGTGTTGCGCAGGCTGTCTGCTACGCCGCTTTCGAGACCGTCGCTGCCAAGTCCGGCAAGGACGCTCTGGAAGTTTTCAACCAGGCCATCGCGAACATCATGCCTGCTCTCGAAGTTAAGGCACGCCGCGTTGGTGGTGCGACCTACCAGGTCCCCATCGAGATCCGCCCCGAACGCCGTCAGACTCTGGCGCTGCGTTGGCTCGTTCAGTTCGCCCGTAAGCGCGGCGAGCGCAACATGGCGGACCGTCTGGCCGGCGAGATCCTCGATGCAGCCAACAACACCGGTAACGCTGTAAAGCGCCGCGAGGAAATGCATCGTTCTGCCGAAGCCAACAAGGCATTCGCACACTACCGCTGGTAAGATACTTCGGTATCTCGCTCAAGCGATATCAAGTCAATATGGTGGATTTCAGCACGCTGCGGCGTGCTGAAATTACATCTATGGTTTTTTGTGCAAATCGTCGAATCTTTGATTGTTTGCACACGCTCCGGCAGCCGGGCTGACCGGAGGCGTTATTGAAGAAGGAAGAAAGAAAGTAGGAAACCCTGTGGCGAGAACACATTCTTTGGACCATGTCCGCAACATCGGCATCATGGCGCACATCGATGCCGGCAAGACCACGACGTCTGAGCGCATCCTCTACTATACCGGCCGCGTCCACCGCATCGGTGAGACCCACGAAGGTATGGCAACCATGGACTGGATGGAGCAGGAGCAGGAGCGTGGTATCACCATCACCTCCGCTGCTACCACCTGTGAATGGCGTGGACATCAGATCAACCTGATCGACACTCCCGGCCACGTTGACTTCACCGTTGAAGTCGAGCGTTCTCTGCGCGTTCTGGACGGCGCTGTTTCCGTCTTCTGCGCAAAGGGCGGCGTTGAGCCTCAGTCCGAAACCGTATGGCGTCAGGCCACCAAGTACGGTGT
>JAKSPZ010000142.1 GCA_024404395.1 Clostridia bacterium
GCGGGTACATCCACGTTGTTGCCCAGGAAGCAGCAAACAAAAGGACGTTTCGCCATGATCAAGCCTACATCATTGGTGATCCCGTCATCCTCGCCCGTCTTATGGGCGATCTTCACGCCGTGAAGGAAGAAGGGGATCTTGCCGTTCAGCCGCTGGTCAAAGAGGATGTCCAGCATCTCCTTGTCCCAAGGTGCACCGAGCACATCGTTGTGATACAGGCGCATCAGCAGTTCGCCGCAGCCTTCCGCCGTAACGGTATTCTCAAGTCCCCGCGCCGACGCTTCTGCATCGAAGAGTCTGCGCCGCACCGTGAATCCTTTGAGTCCCAATTTTTCGGCGCAGGCATTGATCCGCTCGATGCCCACGCGGTCGATGAGCAGATTGGTCGCGGAATTGTCGCTGAGGATGATCATCAGTACGATGAGATCCCGAATCGTGACCTGCAAGCCCTCGTGCAGATAAGTGAGGGCGCCGCAGGAGGGATACTTGTCTGCATTGCGGATTGTGACGAGTGCATCCCCGTCAAGGCGTCCCGCGCGGATATCATCGAACGCCGCCACCATCACCGCCAGTTTGATCACACTGGCCGCCATCAGCGGTCTGTCCGCGTTGAAAGTCATCGGTTCTCCGCCGTCTACAGGACAGACAAAGAGCCCCACATCGCCTTCGAATCGGCTGAATTCATTGATCATAATTTACTCCGTCAGATATTCCATTCCTCTGAAAACATTGGTCGATCGAATGCCGTTCATGGCACCCAGTGAACGGGAAGAAAGCACCGTGCCCGTGCGGAACAGCAATCCCAGAATGGGCAGACGATCCACAGCGTTCATCTGGATCTCGCTGTAAGTCTGGCGCAATCCGTCCTCATCTTCCACCGTTGCGGTGTACGCGATCAGGCTGTCCATGCTTTCGTTTGAATAGCGATTAAAGTTCAGATTTGCGGACGTGCCCAGCAACGGCTGCAGCACGGGGATCTCGCTGAGGTTGACGCCGATCAGCGCCAGATCGTATTCACGATCCTTCATGCGCTGACGCACTGCCGCCGCAGATGAAAGCACCTCCACCTTCGTCTTGATGCCGACGGCATTAAGGTAGCTCGCAATGGTATTGGCGGCGTTCTCTCGAACGGAAGACGACGCCTCGTTGTAGGTGATGATGTTCACCTCGAGGTCGATCAGGCGAATGCCGTCCCGTTTGTTCAGGCGGGTATCGCCCGTGAGGTCGTCCCAGCCCATATCATACAGGAGCTGCAGCGAACGCTCGGGACTGTAGTAATAAACGGCACTTCGGCTCTCATAGAGCCAGGAACCCGGCAACACGGGCACTTCGCTCTGGATCGCCATATCCAGATAAGCATTGTTCGCCAGAACGGAACGATCGATGGCATACATGACCGCCTGTCGCATACGCACATCGGACATTACGGAGGAATCACCCAGATTGGGCACCATCATCTCATAAGTCGTCGTTCCGTAGTCCATGCTGGTCATATCCGCCAGCTTTCTGGACAGCGCTGCCGCAGGGCTGCGGGTAGACAGCATCTCGATGGCATTGGTCTGCAGTGCCTGAATGGCATCGCCGGACTCGGCATAGCGGCAGAAAGTCACGGAGTGCACCGTCGGCTGCTGCTTCCACCAGAGGGCGTTTGGCTCAAGTCGGATCGCCGAATCGGTCTCCATGGCAACATACCAGAAAGGACCTGTACCGCGGGGCAGATCGTCGTTGATCGTCGACGACTGGATCACGGGGAAATCCATGGCATAGAGGACAATATAACCCGCAAAGTTGCCGACGACTCTCACCGTCAGGTCATCCACCGCTTCCAAGGACTTGACAAACTGCTCCAGATGCAGTGAATACGGATTGGTACGTCCCGCGTTTTTGAAAGCTTCATAGGATGCCTGAACGTCGTAAGCCGTCAGCTCGGCGCCGTTGTGGAAAGCAATGCCGCTTCGAAGGGTGAACGTCCATTCCTTGCCCTCATGTTTCCAGTTGTTCGTTCATGCTGACCAGATCCCGCTCATTGCAGCGGATTGGATTGACCGCCGCACCCGCAGGCGCAACATAGCCCACCAGCAGCTCCGCGGCGCGGATGTTCACAGGCTCCTGAACCAGTGCCTCCTGAAGCGCCAGTTCACCGCCCGCGAGATCCGGCGTGATGCCCGCAAGATCTGTGGCAAGCTCACCCTCGCCAATGGCTACCGTTGGCAGCAGCAGTGCCAGCAACAGCAGCAGTATCGTGCATTTACGCATAAATCTCTTTATATACCTCATAGAATGCGAGTATCCGCTCCACATAGGTGCGGGTTGCGTCTCCGGGAATATTGGTGAGGGTCTTGCCATCCTCGGAATACTGAGGATCCGCCAGCCAACCGTCCACCGTTCCCTGTCCCGCATGATAGCCCGACGACGCGCATGTCATATCGTTATCATAGCGGCGCATCAAAAAGCTGAGATACCAGCAACCGTACTTCAGATTCGTTTCGGGATCGAAGAGCATCTCGTCATCGTATTCATCTTCGAACTTGCTTGCAATCCATTCGCCGGTAGTCGGCATGATCTGCATCAGACCGCGCGCCCCCACATTGGAGACCGCGTCCGTCCGATAACTGGACTCCGCCATGACCACCGATGCGACATAGGCAGGTTCAAGCTCGAATTCTTCGGCGACCTGCTCAATCAGCTCGTGATACTCATCCACCACGACGGGTCGGACGATCTGCGGCACCTGCTTGCAGCCCCGCAGCACCAATGCCGCTGCAATCAGCATGATCAGCACGACCACGATCACGATGATCTGTTTGATCCGCCTTGCTCTCGCACGACGCTGCTTCTTCGTCATCTTCTTTTTCGTTGCCATATTTACTCCGTCGCATGCTTCTTCAGCAGCTGTTGATAAAGCCCGTTCAACTCCGCACATGTCTTCTCTGCGGGGCGCTCGGTTGAGATCACTCGGGTCGCGCGGTCGCAGCGTTCCTCATCGCTCATCTGGCTTGCGATGCGCGCTTCCGCCTGTTCGCGGGTAAAGCCGCGTTCCATGATGCGTTCGCACTGGGTCTCATACTCTGCACGCAGCACCCACGTTTCATCGCAGATCGCATCCATGCCCGTCTCGAAGAGCAGCGGCACGTCCAGCATGACCACCGCCACACCGTTCGCGGCGGCTTCCGCCATGCGGTCCATCACACGGCGCTGGATTAGCGGATGAAGGATACCCTCCAGTTCGCGGCGGCGATTGGAATCATTGAAGATCACATCGCCCAGTGCCTTGCGGTCGAGCGTGCCGTCTTCGTGAAAGACTTCATCGCCGAAACGGCTTCTGATCTCGGGCAGCGCAGCGCCGTTCTCCGCGGTCAGTGCTTTGGATTCCGCGTCTGCGTCGATATGGAACGCGCCCAACGATACAAGATACGCAGCCGCCTGTGACTTGCCGCAGGCAATACCGCCCGTCAGTCCGAGCACGTAAGGTTTATTTGCAAGCACGCCAGTCGCCTCCGATCGTCACTTCCGCCGTCAAGGGAACTTTCAGTTCAATAACGCTTTCCATCGTCTCCTGCAAGAGGCGGCTGACCGTCTCGACTTCCTCATCGGGGGTCTCAATGATCAGTTCATCGTGCACCTGCAGGATCAGTTTTGCCTTCAGTCCGTTCTGCTTCAGCACGTCCGCGATACGGATCATGGCAAGCTTGATGATGTCCGCCGCCGTTCCCTGAATGGGGCTGTTCATGGCGCAGCGCTCGCCGAAGGAGCGCAGGTTGAAATTGGAGCTCTTCAGTTCGGGGATGTAGCGGCGACGCCCCATCAGGGTCTCCGCGTAGCCCTCGGTATTGGCGCGCTGTACCGATTCCTCCATGTACCGCTTCACGCCGGGATACCGTGCGAAATAACGATCGATAAAGGAGCGCGCCTCTTTTCGGCTGACGCCGATATTCTTTGACAGTGAAAAATCCGAAATGCCGTAGACGATGCCAAAGTTG
>JAKSPZ010000143.1 GCA_024404395.1 Clostridia bacterium
TCTCCTGCTTCTCGAACTGATGGATACGGTAGACGCCGCGCTCCTCGATGCCGTGGGCACCGACTTCCTTGCGGAAGCAGGGAGAATAGCTGGTCAGAGTCTGGGGCAGTTCCTTCTCATCGAGGATGGTGTCGATGAACTTGCCGATCATGGAGTGTTCGCTGGTGCCGATGAGGTAGAGGTCTTCGCCCTCGATCTTGTACATCATGTTCTCCATCTCTGCGAAGGACATAACGCCGGTAACGACGTTGGAGCGGATCATGAAGGGCGGTACATAGTAGGTGAAGCCGCGGTCGATCATGAAATCACGGGCATAGGACAGGATGGCGGAGTGCAGGCGGGCGATGTCACCCTTCAGGTAGTAGAAACCGTTGCCGCTGGTGCGACGGGCGGCGTCCAGATCGATGCCGTCCATGGACTCCATGATGTCAACATGGTAGGGGATCTCGTACTCCGGAACGAAGGGATCGCCGAACTTCTCGTTCTCAACGTTCTCGCTGTCGTCCTTGCCGATCGGGACGGATTCGTCGATGATCTGGGGGATGACCAGCATGCGCTTGCGGATCTCGGCTGCCAGTTCTTCTTCCTTCTGCTCCAGCTGAGCCAGCTCATCCTGCATGTCCTTGACCTGCTTCTTGCACTGCTCGGCTTCTTCCTTCTGACCCTTGGCCATGAGGCCGCCGATCATCTTGCTGATCTTGTTGCGCTGGGAACGGAGATAGTCCGCGCGCTGAATCGCTTCACGGTTCTGCTTGTCCAGATCGATGACTTCGTCGACCAGAGGCAGCTTGGCGTCCTGGAACTTCTTGCGGATATTCTCGCGGACCAGGTCGGGGTTGGTTCTCAACAGATTGATATCAAGCATGGTGTTTTCCTCCTGTAAAAAAATAAAGCCCTCATCCCACATTCCGGGACGGAGGACTCCGCGTTGCCACCCAGTTTGCCGAATCACTTCGGCCACTCGTCTGCGCTTTAAGGGGCGCACCCCTTCGGCTCGTCGCCGAAAAGCTCGGGAATCGGAAGGATCGCGCCTACTGCCGGGTTTCCACCCTCCCCGGTTCTCTGAAAGTCGGTCAACGGTCTTATTTTCCCTCAAACGCTCGTTTGAACAAGGTCATTCTATCACAATCATATGGGAAATACAAGTTAAAAGAAAAGTCTTGAACCGACAGGGTTTGTCCTGTATAATGTGTGTACTTGAGTAATTATACAAAGGATGTGTTTCCCGTTGCGTAAAAGCGGCGTTTTGATGCATATTGCTTCTCTGCCCAATCCCGGCGGCATCGGTACGCTGGGCAAGGCAGCTTATGAATTTGTGGATTTCGTGCGCGATTCGGGCATGAATATCTGGCAGGTGCTGCCCGTCGGTCCCACCGATTTCGGCGACTCCCCCTATCAGAGCACGTCCACTTTCGCGGGCAATCCCCTGCTGATCGACCCCGACAAACTGATCTCCGAGGGCTTCCTGCCTATCGATTCCTATGAACCCCTGCCCATCGCGAAGACCATCGATTATGAGGCCGTCAAAGCGCAGCGCAAGGATCTGCTCCACCGTGCTTTCGACTATTCCGCCTTTCTCTTCCGCGATGAGATCCGTGAATTCTCGGAGAGCCATCCCCGCATCCGCCCCTATGCCCTCTTCCGCGCATTGAAAGACCATTTCGGCGGCGTTTCCTGGATGGCGTGGCCCGATCAGGCCATCCGCAGGCGCGAACCCGAAGCACTGAAAAAGTATTCCGAGCTGCTCAAGAAGGAAACGGACTACTATTGCTTTGAGCAGTTCCTGTTCTTCCGCCAGTGGCAGCAGCTCCATGATTATGCCAAGGGCAACAACGTGCAGATCATGGGCGACATGCCCATCTACGTCTCCGAGGACTCCTCCGATGTGTGGCTTAACCCCGAGCTCTTCGAGCTGGATGACGACCTCAAACCCATCCGCATCGCGGGTGTGCCGCCGGATTATTTCCAGATCAAGGGTCAGCGCTGGGGCAATCCCCTCTATCGCTGGGATGTCCACGAGGAGACCGGCTTTGCGTGGTGGATCGACCGTCTGGGCACCGCCGGCAGTCTGTATGACATCCTCCGCATCGACCACTTCATCGGCTTTGCCAACTACTACGCCATTCCCGCCGAGTATGAAGACGCCATCATCGGCGTTTACGAACCCGGTCCCGGCATGAAGCTCTTCGATGCCATCAAAGAAGCGCTCCCCAATCTTGAGATCGTCGCCGAAGACCTCGGTACCGTAACGCCCCCCGTCAAGAAGCTGCTGGACGACTGCGGTTTCCCCGGCATGAAGGTCATGCAGTTCGCCTATGATTCCGACGAGACCAACGTCCATCATCCCGAGAACACCGCTGAAAACAGCTTCTACTACACCGGCACCCACGACAACAACACCGCCATCGGCTGGTGGGCGGACGCTTCCGAGGATACCAAGGCCTATGCACGCCTTTGCCTCGAACTGCCGGAGGACAGCGACAACATCCTGCCCGCCATGACCAAGCAGCTGTTCGAGTCCGACGCCAAGACCGTCATCGTTCCCATGCAGGACTGGCTGGAGCTTGGCGGAGAAGCCCGCATGAACTTCCCCGGCACTCTGGGCAACAACTGGGGTTGGCGCATGCAGCCCACGCCCCTGAACGACATCCGCGCACGCATCCGCACCTTGAACCGACTGTACGGTCGCGGCAATGTGGCGCCCGTCAACCGTGACGAGATGCCGCCCAGACGCACAAAGCCCCCCGTCAATCCGAAGAAGGTCGCAGAAGAACCCGAGATTGATGAGACCGATGAGACCGTCACCACCCCTTCCAAGGAGGAAGAAGAAGCATGAGCAATGTGACTTATGAAAGCGCCGTCGCGCTGACCGAAAAATACAATAAGGATGCCTTCCACATCCGTCACGCCTACACTGTCTCCGAAGTCCTCCGCGTGTTTGCCGAAGAGCTGGGTTACGGCGACGAAGCCGAATTCTGGGCCATCGTCGGTCTGCTCCACGATGTGGACTTTGAGAACTGGCCCGAGCAACACTGCGTCAAGGCGCCCGAACTGCTGAAGGAGATCGACGCCGACGACCGCCTCATCCATGCCGTCTGCAGCCACGGCTGGGGCATCTGCGTGGACATCGAACCCGTGCACGAGATGGAAAAGGTCCTCTTCGCCTGCGACGAACTGACCGGTCTCATCGGCGCCGCTGCCCTGATGCGCCCCTCCAAGAGCGTATCCGACATGGAACTGAAGAGTCTGAAGAAAAAGTACAAGGACAAGAAGTTTGCCGCCGGCTGCTCCCGCGATGTCATCGCCAAGGGCGCAGAACATCTGGGCTGGGAGCTGGATACCCTGCTGGACAAGACCCTTGCCGCCATGCAGAAGGCAGAAGCCGTCATCGAAGCCAAAGTGGCTGCCTACGCCGAAAAGTAATCATTGATTCATTAACATGACTATGTTATACTCTGAGAGTACACCGAGCGGAACGCGGGCGGAGCAGTTCCTCCGCCGCTACCGCGTGCTGGAAGGTCTGCTGGAAAAGGCGATGGCTTCAAAAAAGCCGAGCAGCAGTTTCGTCATGGATTATCTCCACGATGACGATTCCATGCCCATTCGCTATGAGCTGAACATGTGCCGCGAGATCCGCAACCTGCTGACCCACAACTCCGATCCTTCGGGTCAAGCCGTTGTGGAACCCAGTGAAGCCGTGCTGTCGGCATTGGAGCGGGTCATCCTGCATGTCTCCACGCCTCGAAGCGCCATTTCCTACGGCACCCCCGCCGAGAAGATCATGACCGCATCGACGACCGATAACATCGAAGATGTGATGCATCATATGGCGAAGCTGGGATATTCCAACGTGCCCATCATGGACCACGGACACATGGTCGGCGTCTTCGGTAAATCCAGCCTGTTCGCCTACGCGGAACGGTTCGGCTTCGAATCGCTGAACGATC
>JAKSPZ010000144.1 GCA_024404395.1 Clostridia bacterium
TTGGAGACCCCGCCGGACGCGGTTTTCTGCGATTATGACCAGATGGCCATCGGTGCCATCGCCGCCATTCACGAAGCGGGACTCCGCATCCCGCAGGACATTGCCATCCTCGGTTTCGACGACACCACCGTCGCCCGCTACATCGAAGGCGGCATCTCCACCATCGGCAGTCCCTTCAAGGACATGATCGACATCGCGATCAGCGTCCTTCTGAAGCGGGAGAAGAACCGCCGCAGCGCGCGTCAGCAGATCGCCCTGCGTCCGAAGCTCATCCCCCGCCACACCACCTGATTCGTTCCTATTGACAGACCGTCAACGACGGCATTGTCTTAGCAATACTTACAAATAAACGCGGCAACGCGACAATGAGGTGCAAGATGAAAAAGAAAGTCGGTTTTGTCTGCTTTGGTGAGGTCAATACTCCGATCGAACGCCTTCGTATGAAGCATGACGAAGCGCTCGGAATTCTCAACGGTCTTGGTTACGAGGTGCTGGACGGCGGCCTTGTTATCGATGACGAAAAGTACGAGACCGCAGATGCCGCCGTTGCCAAGCTGGTCGGCTATGACATGGCCGCCATGGTCGTCTGTGTCGCAGGCTGGATCCCCACTCACGCAGTCATTCGCGTGACCGACCACTACCGTCATATCCCCATGCTGCTGTGGGGTCTGTGCGGCTGGATGGAAAAGGGACGCCTGATCACCACCGCAGAGCAGGCCGGCACCACCGCCCTGCGTCCCGCTTTCGAAGCGCTGGACTACAACTTCAAGTACATCTACAACATCGTCGGCGAGCCCTACCCCACCGACAAGATCGATGCTTTCATCAGTGCTGCATGTGCCCGCAAAGCGCTGCGTGACGCCCGCGTCGGCACCATGGGTTACCGCGACATGCTGCTCTACGGCACGCAGTTCGAAGGTCAGTCCATGCGCGCCAAGATCGGCGTCGAAGTCGAACCCTACGAGATGCTCGAAATGGTTCAGGCTCTCGATACCCTCGATCCCGCCGCTGTTGCGGACGGCGTCAAGTTCGTCAAGGAAAACTGGGTTTTCGAAAAGCCCTGCGATGACAAGATCATCGAGAGCGGCGTCAAGTACGCACTGGCCATCGGCAAGAAGATCGAAGCCCGCGGCTGGGAAGCCATCACCCTCATCGACGTTGACGGCATGAAGAAGCTGTGCGGATTCCCCCCGGCCATGGTCTTCATGCTCCTGGAGCATTACTACAACGTACTGACTGTTCCCGAGAACGACGTCATGGGTGCTGTCACTCAGCTGATCATGAAGTACATCTCCGGTCAGATCGTTCCCTACCTCGAGTACTATGAGTTCTTCAAGGACTCCATGCTCATCGGCGTTCCGGACTTCGTTCCCAAGGCCGCTACCATGGGCGATGTCACCGTTCTGCCCGCCGCTTTCGGTCTGCTGAACACCTCTCTGCTGAACGTCTCCAAGGTCAAGACCGGTTATGTGACCTGCGCACGCCTGATCTACATGCACGGCAAGTATCGCATGCACGTCTACACCGGCGAAGCCAAGTCTCCCCTGCCCTGGAATGAGTTCGGTTGGGACGATCCCGCACCGCAGCTCCCCAGCCTGCAGGTCTATCCCGATTCCTGCACCGTCGAAGCCTTTGCCCAGAACGTATCCTGCCAGCACGTCATCGTCGCTTACGGTGATTACAGCGAAGCGATCCGCGATTTCTGCCGCATGATGGACATCGATCTGGTCATGTAACCCCGATTTTCAGGCTGCCGCAGATCTGCGGCAGCCTTCGTTTTTGTAAGGAGAAACAATAATGAATAAAGAGCAGATCTGCGCCCTTGTTGAAAAACATCGTCAGGCCATCTATGACGCCGAGGCCGCCATCTGGAATACCCCCGAAACGGGCTTCCGCGAGTGGAAGACCACCGCTTATATGGAAAAGATCTTCGAAGATGCCGGTTATACCCTCACCCGCGCCGGCAACATCCCCGGCTTCTATACCGATCTCGACACCGGTCGTCCCGGTCCGAAGATCATGATCCTCGCCGAGCTGGACGCACTGTCCTCTCCCAACCATTTCCACGCGGTCAACGGCAACGCCCACGCCTGCGGTCATAACGCTCAGTGTGCCGCCATGGTCGGCATCGCCCTCGCTCTGAAGGAGCCCGGCGCGCTGGATGATATGTGCGGTTCCATCCGTCTCACCCTCGTCCCCGCGGAAGAGCTGATCGAGATCGAATATCGCGAGTCCCTCGTCGCTCAGGGCGTCATCAGCCACACCGGCGGCAAGCGCGAGTTCATGGCCCGCGGCTTCATGGATGGCGTAGACATCGCATTCATGTTCCACACCTCCGTCGCCGCCAACGGCATCTGGTTCGATGTCAACAAAGGCGCCAACGGCTGCATCTCCAAGGCTATGGACTATCAGGGCGTGGCCGCTCACGCCGGCGGCAGCCCCCACAAGGGCGTAAACGCGCTGTACGCCGCCACCATGGGTCTCCAGTCCATCAACGCGCTGCGCGAGACCTTCGTCGATGACGAACACGTGCGCGTCCATCCCGTGATCACCGAAGGCGCACTTGCCAGCAACATCATTCCCGCCCGCTGCGGTCTGTCCACCCTTGTCCGCGGTTCCACCCTTGAAAGCATCTCCAAGACCAATAAGAAGGTCAACCGTGCATTGGCCGCAGGCGCACTGGCACTGGGCGCACAGGTCCACATCCACGACAGCATGGGCTATGCCCCGCTCAACAACTGCGATCTGCTGGGCGATTACGCTACGGAGTGCATGGCCGATCTGCTGGGCGCCGAACATGTCGTCCACAGCAACACCTGGAGCTGCGGTTCCACCGACATGGGTGATATGAGCTGCGTCATGCCCGTCATCCATCCCCACATGGCCGGTGCCGCAGGCTCGGGTCACGGCGACGACTACTACATCGCCGATGTTGAGCTCGCCTGCGTCCGTTCCGCGGAAGGTCAGGTCATGCTGGCGAATTACCTGCTCTCCGACAACGGTGAGCGCGCCAAGAAGGTCATCGAAAGCTTCACTCCCGAATACCCCAGCATTCAGGCTTTCATCGACGCCACCGCCGCTTTCAGTAACGATCGCGACCTCGTCACCTACACCGAAGACGGCGCCAACATCGCTTTCTGACACAAATGAAAAGCACTGCAGTTCATCACTGCAGTGCTTTTTTCATACAAAGATTAGAACAGCTTGCTGAGCCACTCTGCGATGGGGAAATACAGGCAGGGGATCAGGATCGCGGGCAGCATATTGGCCACACGGATGCGCTCCTTGACGATCTCCAGCATATTCAGGCTGAGACCGATAATGATGATCGAACCAACCGCAGACATCTCCGCGATCAGCAGATCCGTGAGGTAGGGTGCAAGGACGCCCGCCATCAGCGCGATGCCGCCCTGATAGATGGTCAGCGGAATGGCAGAGAACACGACGCCGATGCCAAAGCTGGAGGCAAAGATCACCGCGGAGACGCCGTCGATGACCGCCTTTGCGATGAGCGTGTCATTGTTGCCGGAGAGACCCGCTTCCAGGGAGCCGACGACCGCCATGGCGCCCACGCTGAACAGCAGCGTTGCGTTGACAAAGCCCGCCGCGAAACCCGAATCGTTCTTGGCGAAGCGGTTCTGCGCCGCCTGACCCAGCTTTTCCAGCCCGTCGTCAATGCGGATCAGTTCGCCGATGATGGTACCCACCACAATGGAAATGATCACGATGAGGACATTGGATGTCTTCAATGCGCCGCTCATACCGATGAGCAGAACGCACAGGGCAAGTCCGGCATTGACCGAACGACGGATCTTCTGGGGAATACCGCCGCGCAGCAGCGTGCCCAGCAGGCCGCCCACAACGACGGTTACAAAATTGACCAATACACCGACCATGGTTGATTTCC
>JAKSPZ010000145.1 GCA_024404395.1 Clostridia bacterium
CTTCTCCGCGTAATTTGCAAAGACCAGAGCATGACAGCGACGCGCCAGTTCTACGCACTTTTCATGGATGATCGGCTGATATTTGTCGACCATTCGATTAAAGGCTGCGGCGTTGGGGACATCCACGGGAACATCGCAGTATTCGGGCAAGACGATGAGGTCCATCGACGGATCGCATTCATCCATTTGCTTCAGCATATTCTGAAAACAAAGATCCGCATCGTCCTCTTTCATGGAATAATAAGGCTGGATCAGGCAAATCTTCATAGCGATAACCTCGATAGGTTGATTGGGAGCATGAGAAAACATCCTTTCGGATCACGCTGTTATTATACCATGTGCCCGCATTCCTGAAAATATGACTGCAGGAAAAAATATTACCGACCGCAGGCAACGGCCCACGGTCGGTTTCTTTATGACCTGACAAAGGCTTTATCGCTTTTCGGCAGGTCGTTTTCATCGGAGATATAGCGCTCGACCTTCATGTGCAGATCGTATTTTTCGCGCAGGTTTATGATCGTGTTCATCATCGGCGAATGATGATGCCTGTCGATGGCGGCCTGATCCACCCAACTGTCGATGAGCAGAACGGTGTGTTCATCGTCCATGGGGAAGAAGTATTCATAGCGCAGGTTGCCTTCCTCCGCTCTGATCTTATCGACCGTGCCGCTTGATACCATTTCCTCGGCGAATCTTTTTGCGTTCGCGCCTTCGCCGGTGTAGTAGATGTTTACGATGATCGCCATTTTTTTAGCCACCTTCGTAATTGTGTCGGATCAATCCGCGAGGGAAAGGGTCAACTGATCTTCAGTGCTGCTCAGTGCTTCGCGAAGCGCATTCGCATCGCAGTCGACGATCTGTCCCAAGCGGGTATAAGCCCAGCTGTTGTTGCCGTAGAACAGCACGACGGAACGTCCCGTATACAGCATGATGTCTCCGGGCTGTGCCGTGATCTGTTCGTCCTTGGCGGGAAGGGACCAGGGCAGATCTCCGACCTTCTCCCAGCCGCCGTAATTGCTCACGTCGATCGTTATGCTCCCCTGCGTGAGCTTCTCCTGAAGGGTGCGGGCGGCGTCGGTATTTGCGAATTCCGCATACAGGACCGCATTGCCGATCTCCAGTTTCATCATGATGGAAGCCTCCTCATTCTCGTCGGGTTCAATGCCGATCTCATCCAGCCAGGCTTGGACAGTTGCCCGATCGGCGCCGACCTGAAAGCGTTTCGCCCCCAGCCAGTTGCCGTCCTGCTCCGCTGTGCCGATACCGCTGCTGCCGGATGTGCAGAAGGTCGCCAATGCCTTGCCTGAAAGATCGTACGTCTCTACGAACGTGTCGATGATGCGCGGTTCCTCGCCCCACCAGATGGGATAGGCGATCAGCACGGTGTCATATCCGCTCATGTCGAGCGCCTCGCCCGCGAGGGCGGGACGGCACGTCTTGTCACCCTGTTCGCGGTTTGCACGGCAGCTGTTGTCGGAATAACGGATATCGTCGGCGGTATAAGGCGTTTCCGGGACGATCTCACAATAATCGGCGTTCAGCAGTTCCGCGGCCCGCTGCGCGATGGGCGCGGTGTTGCCCGTGACCGAGAAGCACGCTACAAGGATATGGCTTTCCGCAGAAGCGAATGCAGTTATCATCAATAAGGATAAGAGAAAGAGCAGCTTTTTCATCGTAAGGCTCCTTACATCCCGATCATGCCGGAGAAGTCCTTCATCATTTCAGAGATCTTGATCTGCTGCGGACAGACCTGCTCACAGCTGCGGCAGCCGATGCAGCTTGCGGGACGCTTATTCTCGGGCATGCTTCCGACCGCCATGGGCGCAATGAAACCGCCGCCGGTGATCTTGTGCTCGTTGTACAGCGCGATCAATTCGGGAATGGGGAGCTCATTGGGACAATGGGTGGTGCAGTAGTGACATGCGGTGCAGGGCAGGCCGCCGCGCTTGGTCTCCTCATCCGCGATGGAGACCAGCGTATTGAATTCCGTATCGGTCAGCGGTGCGTCGACCGACCAGGTGTCGATGTTCGCCTTCAGCTGTTCCATGCTGCTCATGCCGGACAATACCATCGTGACGCCGGGAATGCTCTGCAGGAAGCGGAATGCCCAGGCGGGGATCGCCTCGTCGGGACGCATGGTGCGCAGTGCGAGCGCTTTTTCGGCAGAGGCCTTGGCAAGCTTTCCGCCGCGCAGAGGCTCCATGATCCACACGGGGATGCCTGCCTCCTGCATCAGCTTCACCTTGGACTCGGCGTCCTGGAAATGCCAGTCCATGTAGTTTACCTGCAGCTGGCAGAATTCCATATGTTCACCATAGGCGGCCAGGAAGCGCTTGATGACGGCGATGCTGCCATGCGCGGAGAAGCCGAGATGCTTAATGCGGCCATTCTTCTTCTGCTCCAGCAGGTAGTCAAGAATGCCGAATTTGGGATTCAGGTAGTCATCGATGTTGCCTTCATATACGTTGTGGAACAGGTAGAAATCAAAATACGTCGTCTGACACTTTTCCAGCTGTTTCTCAAAGATCTCGCGCACCTTGGGCATGTTGCTGTTGTCATAGCCGGGGAATTTGGTAGCCAGAAAATAGCTTTCACGAGGATAGCGGCTCAGAAACTTACCCGCAGTCAGCTCGGAATTGCCGTTATGATAGCCCCATGCAGTGTCGAAATAGTTGATGCCGTGGGTATAGGCGTAGTCGATCATTTCCGCTGCGGCAGGTTCGTCTACGATATTGTCATTGCCGTTTACCACGGGCAGACGCATCATGCCGAGACCCAGACCCGACAGGGAAAGACCCTGAAATTGACGATAGATCATGTTTATTCCTCCTCAACAATGCTTGCTCATGCTGTTTTTCCTCAAGGTTTCGATTGTGCTTATTTCAGTTTGCCGTATACTTCATCGGATACCGCTTCCAGCCACTCATTTGAACCGTTCTGACCGGGGACCTCGATCGCCAGATGAGAGAACCAGCTGTTCGGGGCGGCGCCGTGCCAGTGCTTGATGCCGGCGGGAATGTTGATGCAGTCGCCGGGCTTCATTTCGACGGCGTCCTTTCCCCATTCCTGATAGTAGCCGCGTCCCGCCACGCATACGAGGATCTGTCCGCCGCCGATCTCCGCATGATGGACATGCCAGTTGTTGCGGCAGCCGGGCTCAAAAGTCACATTGTAGATGCCCACCTGCTCTTTGGAGATCGGTGCGAGGTAGCTCTGTCCCACAAAATACTGCGCAAAGGCATCATTGGGCGCGCCGATCGGGAACACCATTTCCTTCGCATGCGCGCGCATCTCGGGATCGTTATAGTCGGCATCACCTTCGCCGATCGTCCAGATCTCTTTTGCCATGTTGAAGACAGCCCAGCCCTTTGGCCAGCCTGCGTAGAAAGCGGTGTGAGCGATGACAGCGGCGATCTCCTTCTGAGTGACACCGTGCGCCTTCGCGTTCTGCAGATGGTATTTCAGCGACGAGTCGGTAATACCCGACGACATGAGGGCTACTACCGTGATAATGCTCCGCGTCTTTACGTCGATATCCTGATTGTTCCAGTTCTCGCCGAAGAGGATATCGTCATTGTAATGCGCAAATTCAGGGGAGAATTCACCCAGCGCATTTCGTCCCGCAGTCTGTACGATCTTTTCCGCCATTTTTATGCTCCTCCTGTTTTGTTGAATCGTTTTTATAAAAGCCGTAAAACGCAGTCGTAGATCAGCTCATAAACGGATTGATAGCTGTAATCCACACCTGCATCCCGCATCGCGTTCTTCTGTTTATCGGTAACAACGGTGTACGGATAAACACCGAAGAGGAAGGGGAAGAACGCGTAGACAAAGCCCTGTCTTTCAGCCGCCGTCATATCGGAACGGAATTTCTCCAGGAGTTCGGCAACTGTCTGAAGGGATC
>JAKSPZ010000146.1 GCA_024404395.1 Clostridia bacterium
TACGGCCTCGGCCGCGCCGACATGGAACAGGCGATCTACGATATCTGCAAGTAAAAGCGAATGACACGCCCCCTCCCACCCGGGAGGGGCGTAATGTGTCCTTCGGGAGGTGAACTGTCAGTGAAACGATCCGGCCGCATATTCTTCTGCCTGGTGGCACCGGCCTTCGTCGTCTATACCGCTTTCATGCTCATTCCCCTGGTGGCATCGCTGGGACTGAGCTTCTTCAAGTGGTCCGGATACGGCGCAAAGGAGTTCGTGGGCATCGATAACTTTGTCCGCCTCTTCTCCGATCCCAATTACAGCGTCCGTTTCCGCAATGCCCTCGGCAACAATCTGTACTTCTTTGTCATCACCATGCTGATCCAGAACTGCACGGCACTGATGCTGGCTGTCCTTCTGGAACGCGGACTGCGAGGCAGCAAGATCTTCCGTGCCATCTACTTCGCACCCAGCACCGTTTCCGTCGTCATCGTCGGTTATCTGTGGCTGCTGATCTTCAATCCGAAGTGGGGCGCTCTGAACCTCATGCTGGGCAAGATCGGCATCAATATGAGGAGCTTCCCGTGGCTCGGCAATGAGAGCACGGCGCTTACTGCCGTGGCTGTAGCCAACGCATGGCAATACATCGGTATTCCCATGATGCTCTTCGTGGCAGGTCTGAACGCCATCTCCTCCGAGCAGTACGAAGCTTCGGCTGTGGACGGCTGCAACGAGTGGAAGCAGTTCCTCTACATCACCCTGCCGAATCTGAAGCCCATTCTCTACATTGTCGCTACCATGACCTTCGTCGGCAACTTCTCCTCTTTTGAGATCATCTATGCCATGGAAGGTACGCTGGGTGCGCCGAACTATGCCACCGACACCCTGGGTACGTTCTTCTACCGAACCGCCTTCGGTGCCCGCACGGGCTCCCCGCCGGAGATGGGCATGGGCGCTGCCATTGCCGCCGCAATGACTGTCATTATCGGCCTTGGCGTTATCATCTGGATCCGCGCACAGGCTGCGGAAGACTGAGGAGGGACGAAATATGCAAAAGAAAAAGATCCGCATATCCGACGTCGTCACTTACGTCATTCTGTTTGCCTTTGCTTTTATCGTCATCGCACCGCTGTTTCTGATGGTCATCACGTCGCTGAAGAAGACTCTTGAGTTCATGAAGTTCCCTCTGGACCTCCCCAAGGAGATCTGTCTGGACGGCTTCAAGACCGTCTTCCTCGAGCACAACTTCATGATGTATCTGGGCAACAGCGTATTCGTGTCTCTGATCTCCCTGGCCGTCTCTCTGGTCATGGCTTTGGCACTGGCCTATGCTCTCGGCCGCAACAAGGGCAAGTGGGTACGCAGATTGTACGTCTACTTCCTGGCGGGCATGATCGTCCCCATCCGCCTGGGTGTTCTCTTCCTGAACGATATGCTCAACTCGCTTCATCTGCTGAACACCCATTGGGGCCTGATCTGCATCTATACCGCCATGAGCATTCCGTTCGGAATGTACATTCTCACCGGTTATGTCAAGATGATCCCCGCGGAGATCGATGAAGCCGCCACCATCGACGGCTGTACTACCATCGGCGTCATCGGCAGGATCATCCTCCCGTTGATCCGACCCGCGCTGGCGACTGTCGCGATCTACAACTTCCTTCCCATCTGGAACGATGTCTACTTCCCGCTGGTCTTCATCTTCGATGAGACCAAGAAGACCTTCATGCTTCACGTCACCATGTTCTTCGGTCAGTACAGCAAGGATTACAACCTGATCTTCTCCGCGCTGACCTTTGCTGCGGGCGTGAGCCTGATTTTCTATGTTTTTGCCAGCCGCCAGCTCATCAAGGGTCTGACCGCGGGCGCACTTAAAGGCTGACAACGAATTCTGAGGTAACTATGCCGAAATCTGTAATCATTGAACGTGTCGGAGAGATCAGCTGGCGTGAAATGACGCATGCAGATGACTATCAGCCGACCCGTCAGGAAGAGATCGATCATGGTACAAGAGTCGTCACCCACCACTTCGGCGATCCGGGTCCCGGCGAGATCGAGACCCGCGCCGTTTGCGGTGCGGTCTGCACCCATGAAGTCTCACTCTTTAAAGGGGATCTGACTCATCCCGTCTATCCCATGATCCCGGGGCACGAAGCCGTTCATCAGGTCACCCGGGTCGGCAAAGGCGTCACCCATCTCAAAGAGGGTGACTATTGTGCTGCTTGCTGGTATATGGGACAATGGTCCGAAAAAGTCATCGGTCCCGCCGATGTCGCTCACAAGCTCCCCGATCGCATGGATGACTTTGCGAACTGGATCATCGAACCTGCGGCGTCCATCGTCAACGCGGGACAGTACATCGACATCAAGCCCGGCATGCGCGTGCTGCTCATCGGAGCAGGTTTCATGGGCCTGATGATGACTCAGCTCATTCACGGCTATCCCATGGCCGAGTTTGTCTGCGCCGACATCAAACCTTCCAGCATCGCCCTCGCCAAGACCTGCGGCGCTTGGGAGACCGTCAATACGGGTACGCCCGAAGGCATCGAGCATTTTAAGCGTCTCGGTACGGGACACTTCGATGCAGTCATCGAGTGCACCGGCACGCAGGGCGGTCTGGACCTTGCCGTGGATCAGTGCGGCATGGCAGGCAGCATCTACCTCTTCGGCTGGCATCGGACGCCGCGCACGCTCGACTTCAAACTCGGGCATCTCCGCGGTCAGAAGTTCCTGCACGTTTCTCCCGCCACGGATACAGGGCGTGTTTATGAGCGCTACTGGCCCATCACCATCGATATGTTCAAGTCGGGTGTATTTGATCTTCGCCCGCTGATCAGCCACAAATACGAAGCTGCCGACATCAAGACCTGCATGGCAGATTCCGTCACGCGCAAAGACGGCTTCGTGAAGAGTGTTTTCTATCTTTCCGAACAACACGGAAGCTGAGACTTTCGATACACAACGAACAGGAGGAAATCACAATGGGTAGAATCGATAACAAGATCGCCGTCATCACCGGCGGAGGCGGCGGCATCGGTCGCTGCGCAGTTGACCGTTTTTCCAAGGAAGGCGCCACCGTTCTGATCCTCGAGATGGACGAAAAAGCCGGAAAGCAGGCCGAGGCGGAGACCATCGCCGCAGGCGGCAAAGCAAAGTTCTATCAGGTCGATATCTCCGATTTCAGCCAGGTCGAAGCTGTCTTCAAGCAGATCGAAGCGGATTTCGGCGGCATCGATATCCTGTACAACAACGCCTCCGTATTCTGGGGCAAGAAAGATGCACCGCTGGACGTTCTGGATATGGCTGTGTTCGAGCGCATCGTCAGGATCAACCTCTTCGGCCTCGTCTACTGCTCCAAGTGTGCCATTCCCCTCATGAAGAAGCGCGGCGGCGGTTCCATCATCAACACCGCTTCCAGTGCCGGCGTCATCGGCATCCCGAAGTGCGACTCCTACACCGCAGCAAAGGGCGGCACGGTGTCCCTGACCCGTTCCATGGCTGTGGAGTTCGGTCCCTACAACATCCGCACCAACTGCATTGCCCCCGCCGCCATCGCGACCCCCATGGTGGTGGAGAGCAACCTCAGCGACCCCGAGTTTGATGAGCAGTTCTTCCTGACTCAGGGCACGCCCCTTCGCCGCTGGGGCAAGCCGGAGGAGATCGCTTCCACCGCGCTGTTCCTCGCCAGCGAGGATGCCACCTACCTGAACGGTGCGATCCTCGTAGCCGACGGCGGCATCACCGTCTCCTGACCTCAATGAGACCGCACGACCCGGTGACGGAGCCGAGTCGTGCGGTCTATACAGTTATCCCCATCCCGCTTTCACTTTCGGTCGGTAGGTTTGTGATATCGGCTCATTTCCGTTGACACCGTTTTATTTCGTGCTATAATATT